>NZ_CAXFDV010000535.1:0-9948 GCF_964001545.1 uncultured Aquincola sp. | reverse complement strand
GCCGTCCATCGCCACGCGCTGGTTGGTGTCGGCGATGGCGGGGTTGCCGAAGCGGTCGAGCACCACGTCGCGGTAGGCGGCCAGGTCCAGCGGGCTGGGGCTCAGCACGGGGATGGTGTCGTCGGTGACGTAGTCGAAGGCCATGCGGCGGATGGCCGCGTCGTGCGTGCCCTCATGGATGTACTGCAACCCGGCCAACGTGCCCGCCCAGGCGATGCAGCTGTGAGTGGCATTGAGCAGCCGGATCTTGGCTTCTTCATGCGCATCGACCGACTGCACCATCTCCACACCCACCTGCTCCCAGGCGGGGCGGCCGGCGATGAACTTCTCTTCGATCACCCACTGGATGAAGCTCTCGCCCATCAGCGCGGCCGGGTCGTCCACGCCGGTGGCGGCGCGCACGCGCTCGCGCACCTCGGCCGTGGGCCGGGGTGTGATGCGGTCCACCATGGCATTCGGGCTGCTGGTGTGGGCCTCCACCCAGGCCAGCAGGTCGGCATCGCCCACCTGCTGGATGAACTGCAGTAGGCCGCTGCGCGCGCGGTCGCCGTTGTGGCGCAGGTTGTCGCAGTTCAGCAGCGTGAGGGGGCCGGCGCCCGCGGCCATGCGCGCGCGCAGGATGGCGGTGAGCGCGCCGTACAGCGTGGGCGTTTGCGGGTGCGGGTGACCGGCGCGCGCGGCTTGGATGTCGGCCGCCAGGTCGGCAAAGCCCAGATCCAGCTGATGCGCCGCATCCAGGTAGTAGCCCGCTTCCGTCACGGTGAACGAGAGGATGCGCGTGGCCGGGTCAGCGCCTTGCGCGATCAGCCCGGCCAGGCCGGTGTCGTGCGGAATCACCCGGCGGATGGCCTCGATGCGCTGGTAGCGCCACGCCAGCGTGGGGCTCACCGTCTCCAGCATGTAGGCGCCGCCGCTGGCCTGCAGCGCGGCCATCAGCTCGGGCTGGTCGGGGCGGATGTTGCCGGCGGCGATGATCCAGCGGCTGTCGCCCTGGTCACGCAGGGCTTGCAGATACACCGCCTGGTGGGCCCGGTGGAACGAGCCCAGGCCCAGGTGCAGCATCACCAGGGGTGCGGCGTTGTCTTGGTTCATGGTGCCCTCCCCTTCAGGCCGCCGCGCCGGCCAGTGCCGCGCCGCCTTGCGCCGGGCGCGAGAGTCGGCCCTGGTCGTCGAACACATGGGCGGCCATCGGGTCGATGGACAGACCCACCGGGCTGCCCGGGTGCAGCGTGGTGCGGGCGCTCTGGCGCGCGATCAGCCGCGCGGCGGTGGCCGCGTCGGGGCCCAGGGCCACGTGGATCAGCGTCTCGGCGCCCAGCGCCTCCACCAGCTGCACCGTGCCCTGCAATTGGCCCTGGCCGGCCGGCTGCAGCCGCACGTCTTCCGGCCGCAGGCCGACGAAGCCGCCCGCCGGCACCGGCAGCTGCTGCGTGCCGGCCAGATGCGGCAGCTGGCTGGCCGGCAGCACGTTCATCTGCGGCGTGCCGATGAACTGCGCGACGAACTGGTTGGCCGGCCGGTCGTACAACTCCAGCGGCGAGCCCACCTGCTCGATCTGCCCGTCGCGCAGCACCACCACGCGGTCGGCCAGCGTCATGGCTTCCACCTGGTCGTGGGTCACGTAGATGGTGGTGGCACCCAGCTCGCGGTGCAGCTGGGCGATTTCCACCCGCGTCTGGCCGCGCAGCGCGGCGTCCAGGTTGGACAGCGGCTCGTCGAACAAAAACACCTTGGGCGCCCGCACGATCGCGCGGCCGATGGCCACGCGCTGGCGCTGGCCGCCCGACAGCTCCTTGGGCGTGCGTTGCAGGTAGTTGGTCAGGTTGAGGATCCTGGCCGCACGGTTCACCTTGTCCTGGATCACCGCCTTGTCGACGTTGGCCAGCCGCAGCGCGAAGGACATGTTGTCGAACACGCTCATGTGCGGATAAAGCGCATAGCTCTGGAACACCATCGCCAAGTCGCGTTTGGACGAAGGCAGCTTGGTGATGTCGCGCCCGTCCAGCATCAGACTGCCGGCGTCGATCTCGGTCAGCCCCGCGATCATGCGCAGCAAGGTGCTCTTGCCGCAGCCCGACGGGCCGACGAAGACGATGAACTCGCCCTTCTCGATAGACAGGTCGACGCCCTTGATGGCGCGCAGGTCGCCGAAGTACTTCTCGACGCCCTTGAGTTGCAGAAAGCTCATGTGATTTCTCCCGGGCTACTTCACAGCGCCAAAAGTGAGGCCTTGAACGAGTTGCTTCTGACTGAACCAGCCCACCACCACGATGGGCGCGATGGCCATCAGTGAAGCGGCCGACAACTTGGCCCAGAACAGGCCCTCGGGGCTGGAATACGAGGCGATCAGCGTGGCCAGCGTGCCGGCCTTGGACGAGCTGAGGTTGAGCGACCAGAAGGCCTCGTTCCAGCTCATCACCAGGCACAGCAGGCCGGTGGACGCCAGCGAGCCCATGGCCAGCGGGCGGATGACGTGCTTGAACTCGCCCCAGATGCTGGCGCCGTCCATGCGCGCGGCCTCCAGGATGTCGCCCGGGATGTCCTTGAAGCCCGAATACAGCATCCACACCATGATGGGCAGGTTGGACAGCGTGAACACCACGATCAGCGCCAGCAGCGAATCCAGCAGCCCGGCGGTCTGCGCCATCACGTACACCGGCACCAGCGCACCCACCGCCGGCATCATCTTGGTGGACAGCATCCACATCAAAATGTCGCGGGTGCGCCGGGTGCGGAAGAAGGCCATTGAGTAGGCCGCCGGCGCGGCAATCGCCAGCCCCAGCAGCGTGGACACCACGCTGGTGATCACCGAGTTGACCGCGAAGTGCAGGTAGTCGCTGCGCTCGTTCACCTCGGCAAAGCTGTGCAGCGTGGGCTCGAAGAACAGCTGCGGCGGAATGGCGATGGCCTGCTGCTCGGTCTTGAAGGCGGTGAGCACCAGCCAGATCAGCGGAAACACCAGCAGCAGCGTCACGCCCCAGGCGGCCACGGTGCGCAGCACCAGGTTCAGGTTCTTCATGGGGTTCACCTGCTCAGTCGAGGTTCTTGCCGATCAGGCGGATGAGGAACACCGCGGCGATGTTGGCCAGCACCACCGCGAACAGCGCGCCGGCCGAGGCCACGCCCACGTCGAAGTTCATCAGCGCCTGCTTGAAGATCAGGAAGGCGACGTTGGTGCTCTCGTTGCCGGGCCCGCCACCGGTGGTGGTGAAGATCTCGGCGAACACGCTCATCAGGAAGATCATCTCGATCATCACCACCACCGCGATGGGCCTTCCCAGGTGCGGCAGCGTGAGGAACCAGAACTTCTGCAGCGCATTGGCGCCGTCCATGCCGGCGGCTTCCATCTGGTCGCGGTCCAGGCTCTGCAGCGAGGTGATGAAGATCAGGCACGCAAACGGCAGCCACTGCCAGGCCACCATCAGGATGATGGACAGCAGCGGATGCTCGGTGAGCCAGTCGATGGGCTGGGCGCCGAAGAAGTGCGCCACCTGCGCCAGCACGCCGTACACCGGGTTCATCATCATGTGCTTCCACAGCAGCGCATTGGCCGTGGGCATCACGAAGAAGGGCGAGATCAGCAGCACCCGCACGATGCCGCGGCCCGGAAACGGCTCATTGACCAGCAGCGCCAGGCCCACGCCCAGCACCACCGTGATGGCGATGACCGAGCCCAGCAGCAGCAGCGTGTTGACCACCGACGCGCCGAAGTCGGGGTCGGTCACGAAGTACTCGAAGTTCTCCAGACCGATGAAGGTCTTGTCGCCCGGCTGCATCAGGTTGTAGCGGACGGCAGAGAAATACAGGGTCATCAGCAGCGGCACGATCATCCACAGGAAGAGCGTGGCCACCGCAGGCGCCATCAGCGCGCGGGGCAGTAGTCGGTTCATCGCAGACCTCGGGTGAAGCGGGGGCGCCGGTGCCGCCGGCAGGCCCCCCGGGGGCACGGGCTTACTTGTAGTAGCCGCCCTTGCGCATCTCGCGGTCGGCCGCGGCCTGCGAGGTCTTCAGCGCCTGGTCGACGCTGGTCTTGCCGGCAACCGCAGCGCTCATCTGCTGGCCCACCGCGATGCCAATGGCCTGGAACTCCGGAATGGCTGCGAACTGCACGCCCACGTACGGGCTCTTGGGCAGCGTGCTGTCGTTCGGGTTGGCGCTGTCGATGGCCTTTTTCTCGGCCGCCGCGAACACCGCCGCCTTCATGAACTCCGGGTTGGCATAGGTCGACTTGCGGGTGCCGGTGGGCACCGCGGCCCAGCCCTTTTCCTTGGCCACCAGGTTGATGTAGTCCTTGGAGGTGGCCCAGGAGATGAACTTCTGCGCCGCATCCGCGTTCTTGGTGCCGGCCGGGATGGCCAGCGCCCAGGCCCACAGCCAGTTAGCGCCCTTCTCGGTCACCGCGTACGGGCCCTGGGCGAAGGCCACCTTGTCGGCCACCTTGCTCTGCTTGGGGTCGGTGATGAAGGAGGCGGCGATGGTGGCGTCCACCCACATGCCGCATTTGCCTTCGTTGTACAGCGCCAGGATCTCGTTGAAGCTGTTGGCGCTGGAGCCGGGCGGGCCGTACTTCTTGAGCAGGTCGACGTAGAAGGTGACCGCGTCCTTCCAGGGCTTGGTCTCGAGCTGCGGCTTCCAGCCCATGTCGAACCACTGGGCGCCGAAGCTGTTGGCCATGGTGCTGAGGAAGGCCATGTTGTCGCCCCAGCCCGGCTTGCCGCGCAGGCAGATGCCGTACACGTTGGGCGGGTTGTGGATCTTGGCGGCGGCGTCGCGCACCTGGTCCCAGGTGGGCCGCTCGGGGAAGGTGACGCCGGCCTTGTCGGTCAGGTCCTTGCGGTACATCAGCATCGAGCTTTCGCCGTAGAACGGGGCGGCGTAGAGCTTGCCGTCCACCGACAGGCCGTTGCGCATCGCCGGCAGCAGGTCGTCCACGTCGTAGCTGGCGGCAGGCGTCAGCTCCTTCAGCCAGCCCTTCTTGGCCCAGATCGGCGTCTCGTACATGCCGATGGTCATCACGTCGAACTGGCCGCCCTTGGTGGCGATGTCGGTGGTGACGCGCGAGCGCAGCGTGCCCTCTTCCAGCGTCACCCACTTGAGCTTGATGTCGGGGTACGCCTTCTCGAACTGCGGCGTCAGCTTCTGCATCTCGATCATGTGCCCGTTGTTCACGGTGGCGATGACGAGTTCGGTGGCGGCCTGGGCGGCGCCGGCAGCGGCGCCCATGCACAGGATCAGGGCGGCCTGGTAAGTCTTCATGCTGCGTCTCCTAGTGTTCGTCGGTTCATCGACGCGGCGAACTTTAGGAGCGCGGCTCTTGCAAGGCAGATACGGACTTCAAGCCGACCGATACGCAATTGCAGCGTTGTGTGGGGGTTTACCTGGATGCGGTGCGAGCAGGCGTCAGCTCCGCGCCGCATCCAGGCCAAGGCGCATCAGGCGGCCTCGGCAGCCAGCCGCAGCTGGCGCCCGTGGCGGCGCTGGCGCTCGGTGGTGGCTTCGGGCACCGGTGCCTCCTCTTCGGCCAGGAGGCGTTGGTGCCACGGCAGTGCATGCACCGCCGACATCAGGTGCAACATGCGCTCTTCGTCGTCCAGCAGCCGACCCGCCCGCCCGACCAGCACCACGTTGGACAGGATGTTGGTCGGATCCGCCATCGCCACGGCCGTCTTGGACACTGCCACCCAGTCCCAGGCCATGCCGACCAGCCGTTTGCACACATGGGTGGCCCACAGGACCTGGCCGTATTCGGCACCTGTCTGGGCGTGTCCGTGCTGTTTCGACAGGCTCAGCTGCCGATAACGGTGCATCGATCGGTTAAATTCGGATACGGTCACGAGAACCGGCGCCCAGGTAACCACGGACCAGATCGGCACGACCATTGTTGTTCTCCATAGAAGTTCGAGAGGGTAGTGTGAGACAGACCTACAGGCGCGCCAACTGCCAAAACGTGTAGGCCCTTCTCGCAGACACGACATGTTATTGAAGCATTACTTCGACGTCAGCCAGGCCGAGGATATCGACACCTTTCGCCGCCGGTTGATCAACATGGCTGGCGCCCTGGATTTTCCGCTCATCACCAGCGTGCTGGTGGTGGAAGATCCGCATGCCGGGCGCCACCAGTTGCACGAGGTGGGCAATATCCCCGAGGCTTTTGCCAACGCCTCGCGCGCGCCTGAAGCCGTGGCCCGCGACCCGGTGATCAAGCGGCTGCGCACCTTGTCGGTGCCGTTCGCCTACGACCAGTCGCTGTACGTGCAGGAGAAGGCCGGCGACCTGTGGGAGGAACAGGCGCCCTACGGCTACCACAGCGGCATCTCGATGGCGCTGCACCTGCCCGAAGGCAGGCACTTCTTCCTGGGCGTGGACCGCGACCACCACCTGCCGTCGGACGAAGGCCTCTCGCGGATGATGGCCGACCTGCAGCTGCTGGCGGTGCATGCCCAGTCGGCGGCGGCCCGGCTGCTGCTGCCCCGCACCGAGCCGGCGGAGCCGCCGCCGCGCCTGTCGCCGCGCGAGATCGAGGTGCTGCGCTGGGCGATGGACGGCAAGTCCAACTGGAACATCGCCCAGATCCTGAACGTCTCCGAGCACACGGTGTCGTTCCACCTGCGCAACGCCTTCGCCAAGCTGAAGGCATCCACCCGCACCCAGGCGGTGCTCAAGGCCAAGGCACTGGACCTCTTGTAGGGGCCGCAGCCGGCGCGTGCAGGGGCACCCCTGCATGGTTGTGTAGCTTACGCCGCGAAGGCGTCTTCGAGAAACTGCGTTCCATCGGATCACGGTTTTCTCAGGAGTGCAACATGACCCAATCGCAAAACATCGCCCCGGCTTTCCCCCGCGTTGGCTTCTAATTCCGGCCCAGCACCGGTGAAAACCGCAACCGGGCCCTGCCCGGCGCGGTGAGAAAAAAAGACCGCCAACTCGAAACAGGGGCGGCAAGCATCCTCGCAAAACGCCCCCAACCTTGGATGGGGGCGTTTTACTCATTGGTTTTTCCACTATTGTCCGCCGCCCCCAAGGAGTATTCGATGGCCGATGCAGCCAGCACCAGCCAGAAACACCATCGGGTTGCCCCGGTGAATCTCAGCGACTACCCCGGCCTGGTGCGCATCTGGCAGCAGTGCGGCCGCGACACCGAGGCGCTGCGCAGCGCCTTCGTGTGGGAAGCGCTGCGCCGCGCCAGCCACGTGGTGGCCTACCGCACCTACAGCCAGCAGGTGGTCGGCTTTGCCATCACCTGCGGCGAGCGGCTGGAGGTGGTGTGCGTGGCGCCGGCCTACCAGGGCCAGGGCCTGGGCGCCGAGCTGCTGCGCTACGCGGCCGACCGGCTGGGCGCACGCGAAGTGCAATCCGAAGGCCTGCCGCCGGGGCTGTGGGACTTCTTCTCCGGCCAGGGCATGCGCCCGGCCGGCGGCCCCCGCCACCAGGCCGCGCCGCGCACCGCCCAGCAGCGGGTGTCGATGTGACCGAGCAAAGCGGCCTGCCTTCACCTGCACTGCCGCCCGTCGCGGCGACGGCGCTGCGGCCCTATGGCCAGCTGGTGCGCATCAGCGCCGCGGCCGCGGCCTCCATGCGGCCCGGGGCCGAGGGTTGGGTGGTGGACATCCTGCCCGCGCCGCTGGGCGTGCACTACCTCATCGAGTTCGACGACGGCGCCATGGTGGAGCTGCCCGCCGCGCTGGTGCTGGACCACCCCGGCTGAACCGCCCCATGCGCGCCACGCCGGTGCGCCACAGCCCCTTGCTGGCGCATCCGCCCGCCCCACACCCCCTTGCCGATGGGCATGGAGCTTGCGTGAAGCAGCCTGCACGGCCGCGGTAGCGTCGCCCCGGCCGGCACCTCCCCTCCGCTGATGACGGCGGACCCACCTGTCCAGCGCAGCCCTGTGCTGCCGGCGCTGGTGGATTCCACCCGTACTCAACCCAGAGGCGGTGGCGCCCGCATGGCGCCCTGCCGGGGTCGGCCGAGGCGCAGCACCTGCTCAGCACCGCGGCCCACCCGCGTTTGCCCAGGATGCAAGCATGAAGATCGTTCTCGTCGGCCACGGCATGGTGGGCCACAAGTTCCTGGAAAGCCTGGCCGAAGCCGGCCTGCCCGACGTGGAAGTGACGGTGCTGTGCGAAGAGCCGCGCCCCGCCTACGACCGGGTGCACCTGTCGGAATTCTTCAGCGGCAAGACGGCCGAGCAGCTGTCGCTGGTGGCGCCCGACTTCTTCCAGCGCACCGGCTACACGCTCAAGCTGGGCGCCCGCGCCGCCAGCATCGACCGACGCGCGCGCACCGTCACCACGGTGGACGGCACGGTGCACGCCTACGACCGCCTGGTGCTGGCCACTGGCTCCAGCCCCTTCGTGCCGCCGGTGCCGGGGCGCGACCGGCCGCACTGCCACGTCTACCGCACCATCGAGGACCTGGAGGCGATGCAGGCCTCGGGCGCTAGGTCGCGCAGCGGCGTGGTGGTGGGCGGCGGCCTGCTGGGCCTGGAATGCGCCAAGGCGCTGTGCGACCTGGGCCTGCAGACCCATGTGGTGGAGTTCGCGCCGCGGCTGATGGCGGTGCAGGTGGACGACGGCGGCGCCCGCGTGCTGCGGGCCAAGATCGAGGCGCTGGGCGTGCAGGTGCACACCAGCCGCAACACGGTGGAAATCACCGACGGTGCCACTGCGCGCCACCGCATGGTGTATGCCGACGGCAGCTACCTCGAAACCGACATGATCGTGTTCTCGGCCGGCATCCGCCCGCGCGACGAACTGGCCCGCCAGTGCGTGCTGGCCATCGGCCCGCGCGGCGGCGTGGTGATCGACGACCACTGCCGCACCAGCGACCACCACGTGTACGCCATCGGCGAATGCGCCAGCTGGAACGAGCAGACCTTCGGCCTGGTGGCGCCCGGCTACGAGATGGCCCGCGTGGCTGCCCGCCACATCGCCGGCAACGCCGAGGCGGCCTTTCGCGGCGCCGACATGAGCACCAAGCTCAAGCTGATGGGCGTGGACGTGGCCAGCATCGGCGACGCCCATGGCAAGACGCCGGGCAGCCGCCAGTGCCAGTACGTGGACGAGCGGCGGCAGGTGTACAAGAAGATCGTGATCAGCGAAGACGGCAGCCGCCTGCTGGGCGCGGTGCTGGTGGGCGACGCGGCCGAGTACGGCACGCTGCTGCAGATGGCGCTCAACGGCATCACGCTGCCGGCCGAGCCCGAGTTCCTGATCCTGCCGAGCAGCGACGGCAAGGCCAGGCCGGGCCTGGGCGTCGACGCGCTGCCCGAGACGGCGCAGATCTGCTCGTGCAACAACGTCAGCAAGGGCCGCATCTGCGCCGCGGTGGCCGAAGGCGCCGCCAGCATCGGCCAGATCAAGGCCTGCACCCAGGCCGGCGCCACCTGCGGCGGCTGCGTGCCCCTGGTCACCCAGGTGATGAAGGCCGAGATGAGCCGCCTGGGCATGGCCGTCAACGACCACCTCTGCGAGCACTTCCCGCATTCGCGCCAGGCGCTGTACCACCTGGTGCGCGTGGGCGGCATCCGCAGCTTCAGCGAGCTGCTGGCCCGCCACGGCCGTGGCCTGGGCTGCGACATCTGCAAGCCGGCGGCGGCCAGCATCTTCGCTTCGTGCTGGAACGAGTTCGTGCTGAAGAAAGACCTGGCGCCGCTGCAGGACAGCAACGACTACTACCTGGGCAACCTGCAGAAGGACGGCACGTACTCGGTGGTGCCGCGCATGGCGGGCGGCGAAGTCACGCCCGACGGGCTGATCGCCGTGGGCCAGGTGGCCAAGAAGTATGGCCTGTACACCAAGATCACCGGCGGCCAGCGGGTGGACCTGTTCGGCGCCAAGGTCGACCAGCTGCCCGCCATCTGGGAAGAGCTGATCGCCGCTGGCTTCGAGAGTGGCCACGCTTATAGCAAGAGCCTGCGCACGGTGAAAAGCTGCGTGGGCAGCACCTGGT
>NZ_CAXFDV010000534.1:0-5881 GCF_964001545.1 uncultured Aquincola sp. | reverse complement strand
GCCGACCCCGCCGCCTGGCTGGCCAGCCTGCTGCCCGGCGGCGCCGAGCGCTTGGCCCGGGGTGGCCTGGCCGCCGGCGGCGCCGAGAACGGCGGCCCCGGCGGCCGCCGCAGCGCCGGCATCGGCACCGGCAAAGCCGCACCCGGCAGCGAGCTGGCCGGCCGCATCGACGGCGCCGACGCCGCGCAGACAGCCGGCGCCGGCCATACCGCCACCGGCGGCCTGCAGGCTGGCGCGGGCGATGCTGCGGGCCGCTTTGCCGCCGCGCTGGCCGAAGCCGGCCAGAAGGCCGAAGCCGCCGCCGCGCCCGCCGCCCAGCGCAGCGAGGCCACCGCCCCCGCGGCCGATGCGGTGCGCGCCCTGGCCGCGGCCGACGGCACCACGCCCACCGCCGCCAGCGCACCCGCCGAGGCCAGCGCGCCCACGCCGCCCTTCACCGCCCACCTGGCTGCCGCGATCGACTCACCGGCCTTTGCGCCCGCGCTGGGCGCCCAGGTGAGCCTGCTGGTGCGCGACGGCATCCAGCAGGCGCGGCTGGAGCTGAACCCGGCCGAGATGGGGCCGATCTCGGTGCAGATCGACCTCAACGGCACGCAGGCGCATGTGTCCTTCGGCGCCGACCTGGCCGCCACCCGCAGCGCGCTGGAAACCAGCCTGCCCGACCTGGCCGCCGCGCTGAGCGCCGGCGGCTTCACCCTGGCTGGCGGCGGCGTGTTCGCGCAGAACCCCGGTGCGGGCGGCCAGCCGGGCCGCGACGAGCCGGGCCGCACCGACCGTGGCCTGGGCGGCGTGCGGGGCGCTGCCGGCGCCGACGACATGGCCGCCCTGGCCCCAGCGCAGCCGCTGCGCGCGGCCCGCGGCGTGGTCGACCTCGTGGCCTGATCGAGCCCCCAAGCTCGCTGCGCTCGCGCCCCCCCGAGGGGGAGCTCAGTCCCTTGGGGCGGCCCGGCGGGACTGAGGCGACGGTCGCGTGGGGCGCCCGTCTGCACAACAAACCGGCCCCTTTTCCCGGCATCGCCGCCGGGACCCGGCTCGAATAATGGCACCCAAGTTGTGCGAAGGCGCCCGTCCTTCGCTGCCCCGAGCCTGCAAGGAGCCTGCATGTCAGCCGCTGCCGCCACCGACGCCGCCCCCGCGCCCAAGAAGGGCAACAAGAAGCTGATCATCATCCTCGCGGTCGTGCTGCTGCTGGTGGCCGGCGGCGGCGCCGCCGCCTTCTTCCTGCTGAAAAAGCCCCACGCCGAAGCCGAGGAAGGCGAAGAAGCCGCGGCGCCCGCGCCCCGCGCCGAGAAGAAGGTCCAGCACAACCTGGACCCCAAGCACGCGCCCACCTTCGTGCCGCTGGACCCGTTCACCGTGAACCTGGCCGACCGCGACGCCGAGCGCTATGCGCAGATCGGCATCACGCTGGAAGTGGAAGACGCCAAGCTGCAGGAAGCGCTCAAGGCCTACATGCCGGCCATCCGCAACAACATCCTGATGCTGCTGGCGCAGAAGACCGCCGCCCAGCTGCTGGACCGCGCCGGCAAGGAAAAGCTGGCCGAGCAGATCCGCCGCGAAGCCTCGCGGGCGCTGGGCTACGAGGTGGACGACGACGAGGACGAAGACGCGCCGCCCGCCGAGGACAAGCCCAAGAAAAAGAAGAAGAAGCGCGCGGCGCAGGTGCTGCCGATCACGGCAGTGCACTTCTCCAACTTCATCATCCAGTGACGTCCGCTGATCGCTTGGCATGAACCAGCAGATCCTTTCGCAAGACGAAGTCGATGCACTGCTGCAAGGCATCACCGGCGAGAGCCAGAAGCTCGAGCAGGAGGATGTGCCGCAGGGGGGCGTACGCGACTACGACCTGTCGAGCCAGGAACGCATCGTTCGTGGGCGCATGCCCACGATGGAGATCATCAACGAGCGTTTCGCGCGCAACGTGCGGGTGGGCCTGTTCAACCTGATCCGCCGCAGCCCCGAGGTGTCCATCGGCGGCATCAAGGTGCAGAAGTACAGCGCCTTCCTGCGCGAGATCGTGGTGCCGACCAACTTCAACATCGTCAGCGTCAAGCCGCTGCGGGGCTCGGGCCTGATCGTGTGCGACCCCAACCTGGTGTTCGCGGTGATCGACGCACTCTTCGGCGGTGGCGGCAAGTACCACACCCGCATCGAAGGCCGCGACTTCTCGCCCACTGAGCAGCGCGTGATCCTGCGCATGGTGGAAGTCATCATCGAGGAATACCGCAAGGCCTGGATCGGCATCTATCCGCTGGAGCTGGAATACCAGCGCTCGGAGATGCAGCCGCAGTTCGCCAACATCGCCACGCCCAGCGAGATCGTGGTGGCCACCAGCTTCACGCTGGAAATCGGCGACACCACCGGCGCGGTGCACTTCTGCATCCCCTACTCCACGATGGAGCCCATCCGCGACGTGCTCTACAGCACCATCCAGGGCGACTCCAACGAACCCGACAAGCGCTGGATCAACCTGCTCAAGCAGCAGATCCAGAGCGCCGAGGTCGAGCTGGTGGCCGAGCTGGCGCATGCCGGCGCCACCATCGAGCAGCTGCTGAGCTTCCAGCCCGGCGACTTCATCGAGCTCGACATCAAGCAGCAGATCCAGGCCAAGGTGGACGGCGTGCCCGTGCTCGACTGCCACTACGGCACCTCCAACGGCAAGTACGCCATCAAGGTCGACCAACTCATCTCCAGCTCCAACCTGAGCTGGCTGGGAGAGCAGAATGCCCAATGACACGCCCAACACTTCCGAAGAAGACGCGATGGCCGCCGAATGGGCGGCGGCGCTGGCGGAGTCCACCAGCGCACCGGCCACGGCCAGCGAGGTGACGGCCGCGGCGGAACAGGTGTCCTCGCCGTCGTTCACCAATTTCTCGTCGGCCAGCCCGCAGCTCACCGGCACGGGCAACGACATCAACATGATCCTGGACATCCCGGTGCAGCTCACCGTGGAACTGGGTCGCACCCGCATCCCCATCAAGCACATCCTGCAACTGGCGCAGGGCTCGGTGGTGGAACTCGATGCCCTGGCCGGCGAGCCGATGGACGTGCTGGTCAACGGCTACCTGATCGCCCAGGGCGAGGTGGTGGTGGTGAACGACAAGTTCGGCATCCGCCTGACCGACATCGTCACGCCCAGCGAGCGCATGCGCCGCCTGAGCCGGGCCAACTGAGCGCGCGAATCGCGCATCGCCACACCATGACTTCATCCTTGTCCGCCCTGCTGTGGTTCATCGCCGTGCTGGCGCTGATCCCGGTGGCCCTGTGGCTGCTCAAGCGCAGCCCGATGGGCCAGGCCGCTGCCGGCCCGGCGCCGATGCGCACCATCGCCTCGGTGGCCATCGCGCAGAACCAGCGCATCGTCACCGTCGAGGTGGGCAGCGGCGAAGAGCGCCGCTGGCTGGTGCTGGGCGCCACGCCGCACACCATCACCACGCTGTACACGCTGTCGCCGCAGGCCGAGGCGCCGCCTTCGGCCGTCGCCGGCCAGATGGCCGCGCCCTTCGCGCAGCTGATGGCGCGCCTGGGCCCTTACGGCCAGCCCCGTTCCAACCCCAAGAACGACACGGACAAGGGCGATGTCTTCTGAACGCCTGCGCAGCGGGCTGCGCATCCTGGGCTTGTCGGTGTTGTCGGCCGTTCCTGCAATGGCTTTAGCCCAGCAGGCCGGCACCACCGCCGCGGCGCCCGCCACGCTGCCGCTGCTGGTGGGCCAGGGCGCGGGCAGCGCCAGCTACTCGGTGCCCATCCAGACGCTGCTGTTCTTCACCGCGCTGTCCTTCCTGCCGGCGGTGCTGCTGATGATGACGGGCTTCACCCGCATCGTCATCGTGCTGGGCCTGCTGCGCCAGGCGCTGGGCACGCAGGCCGCGCCGCCCAACCAGGTGATCATCGGCCTGTCGCTGTTCCTCACCTTCTTCGTGATGGGGCCCACCTTCGACCAGGTGTACCAGCAGGCCTACCAGCCCTACTCGGCCGGGCAGATCCCGTTCGAGCAGGCGCTGCAGCGGGCCGAAGGACCGATGCGCGAGTTCATGCTCAAGCAGACGCGCCAGTCCGACGTGCAGCTGTTTTCCAAGCTGGCCAAGCTGCCGGCCGACGTCAAGGGCGAGGACGTGCCGCTGAAGGTGCTGGTGCCGGCCTTCGTCACCAGCGAACTCAAGAGCGCCTTCCAGATCGGCTTCCTGATCTTCGTGCCCTTCCTCATCATCGACATGGTGGTGGCCAGCGTGCTGATGTCGCTGGGCATGATGATGCTCAGCCCGGTGCTGGTGGCCCTGCCCTTCAAGCTCATGCTCTTCGTGCTGGCCGACGGCTGGAACCTGCTGCTGGGCTCGCTCGCCGCTTCCTTTGCTACCTGATGGCCGACCTGCCATGAACTCACAACAAGTCTTCACCGTCGGCCAGCAGGCGCTGCACCTGCTGCTCATCGTCTCGGCGCCCATGCTCATCGTGGTGCTGGTGGTGGGCCTGCTGGTCAGCGTCTTCCAGGCCGCCACGCAGATCAACGAAGCCACGCTCACCTTCGTGCCCAAGATTGTGGCCGCGGTGGCGGTGCTGGCCGTGGCCGGCCCGTGGATGATGACCACGCTGGTCGAATTCCTGCAGCGCACGCTGCTGTCCATTCCCACCGCCGTGGGCTGATGGTCCAGCTCACCGAAGCGCAGCTGCTGGCGTGGATCACGCCGCTGCTGTGGCCCTTCCTGCGGGTGCTGGCGCTGTTCTCGGCGCTGCCGGTGATCGGTCAGCGCTCGGTGCCGGCGCGGGTGCGCGTGGCGCTGGCCTTCCTCATCGCCTTTTGCGCGCAGGCCGGCCTGCCCGAGATGCCTGCGGTGCCGCTGGACTCGGGCATCGGCTTCATGCTGGTGGCTCAGCAGGTGTTGATCGGCCTGACGCTGGGCTTTGCGGTGCGCATCGTGTTCGCGGCGGTGGAGTTCGCGGGTGAACTCATGGGCCTGCAGATGGGCCTGAACCTGGCCGGCTTCTTCGACCCCGCCACCGGCGGGCAGGCCACGGCGGTGAGCCGCTTCTTCGGCATCATGGTGTCGTGGATGTTCATCGTCATCGGCGGCCACCTGCTCATCATCGACGCGGTGATCCAGAGCTTTCGCGCCTTCCCGGCCGGGCCTGAGCCGTTTGCCTTCATCCGCGCGATGCGGCCTGAAGCCTGGGGCGCCGAGATCTTCTCCATCGGCCTGTGGATCGCGATGCCGCTGGTGGGCATCATGCTGTTCGTCAACCTGGTGCTGGGCCTCATCTCCCGCGTGGCCTCCCAGATGAACATCTTCGCCATCGGCTTCCCGATCACGCTGGGCGTGGGCCTCATCGGCATCGTGCTCACGCTGCCGATGATGCAGACGCCGTTCACGATGGCGCTGGAGAAGATGCTGGAGCGGTTTCAGTAGGCGGGCGGGGCCGCGCGCGGCTTCTCGGGCGCCTTGATGGTGAATACCGGCCTTGAAGTCGCGCCGAGGCGAGACGAAGCTGGGGAATGCCTGAGGGAGTGTCCAGGCAGCGATTGAGCGATTGACGGCAATCGCAAGCAGTCTGGCCGGCGCCCGCGGTGAGGCAGGGTGCCTTGTTCCCCGCAGCCCTGTCTGGCCCACATGAATCAGAGATTCCCCGCTGTATCCCTGTTCAGCGGCGAACGCGCGCTGACGATCAGCAGCCCGGCGATTCCGCAGCACCTGGGCCGGCCGGCGCTGGTGCCCTTGCGGCTGAGTGGCTGGGAAGCGATCAACGGCTTGTTCGAGTACCGGCTGGTGCTGCAGACGCCCGATGAGCTGGCGGAGTTTGGCGGCCCGATGCGGGGCGCCAACTTCAGCTTGCCGGACATGGTGGGGCGGGAGATTTCTTGCGCCATCGAGCTGGAAGGCCACGG
>NZ_CAXFDV010000533.1:0-2792 GCF_964001545.1 uncultured Aquincola sp. | reverse complement strand
GCCAGGCCCTGGTTGCCGAACCAGTAGATCAGCGAGATGGCCGACAGCAGCGAAGGCGCCAGCAAGGGCAGCAGGCTGATGCTGCGGAAGAGGCCCTTGGCCGGCATGCAGCTGCGGGTAAGCGCATACGCAAAGGTGAAGGCCAGCGGCAGCACGATGGCCGTGACCAGCGCCGACACCCACAGGCTGTTGAACAGGCTTTGCTGCAGCGCGGGTGATGCCAGGTAGGCGCTGAAATGCACCCAGCGCGACTGGCCGGCCGCCCCCGGCGCAAAGGCCTGCGACAGCAGCGCCGCCAGCGGCCCCAGCAGGCCGATGGCCAGCACCGCGGCCACCGCCAGCAGGCCCAGGTGGGCCAGGCGTTCGCTGGCCGGCACGCGTTGGCGGCGGGCAGGGGCCACCGGCGCGGGCCGCACCAGCGGGCGCGGCGCAGGCGGGGCGTCGGCGGGCGACAGGGCAGGGCTGGGCATGGCCACGGTGTTCATGCCGCGGCCCCGGCCGCGAACACCCGCAGCCGGTCGGTGCGCAGCGCAAAGCGCAGCGCGGCGCCTTCACGCACACCGAACTCGTCCATCTGGTTGAGCGAGAACTGCAGCTGCACCGGCTGGTCGGGCAGGCCGTCCACCGCCATCTCGGCCAGGCAGTTGCTGCCGCTGAACTCGATGTGCCGCACCGTGCCCTGGCAGGCACCGGGGTGGTCGGGCTCGAAGCGGTCGATGAGGCGGTCTTCGGGCCGCAGGTACAGCGCCACCGGCGTGCCGGGCGCCAAGCCGTCGGCCTGACCGGCGGGGCAGGGCAGGCGCAGTGCACCGGCGCGCAGCCAGCCGCCGGCTTCGGCCACCGCGTGCAGCCGGCTGGCCTTGCCCACGAAATCGGCCACGAAGGGCGTGGCCGGTTCGCGGTACACCTGCAGCGGCGTGCCCACCTGCTCAATCACCCCGTGGTTCATCACCACGATGCGGTCGGCCACGGCCATGGCTTCTTCCTGGTCGTGCGTGACCATGATGGTGGTGACGCCCAGCTGCCGCTGCAGCGCGCGGATCTCGTTGCGCAGCCGCACCCGCACGATGGCGTCCAGCGCCGACAGCGGCTCATCCAGCAGCAGCAGGCCGGGCGAGGTGGCCAGCGCCCGTGCCAGCGCCACCCGCTGCTGCTGGCCGCCCGACATCTGCGCCGGGTACTTGCCGCCGCTGCCGGGCAGGCCCACCAGGGTCAGCAGCTCGTTCACCCGCGCCGCCACTGCCGCCCTTGGCTGCCGGCGGTTGACCAGGCCATAGGCCACGTTGTCGGCGATGCTGAGGTTGGGAAACAGCGCATACGACTGGAACACGATGCCGTAGTCGCGCTCGGCCGGCGGCAAGCAGGAGATGTCGGTGCCGGCCTGCACGATGCGGCCGCTGCTGTGCTGCTCCAGCCCCGCGATGATGCGCAGCAGCGTGGTCTTGCCGCAGCCCGAAGGGCCGAGGAAGCAGACGAACTCGCCGCGCTGGATCTGCAGCTGCACGTCGTGCAGCGCGGTGAAGGCGCCGAAGCGCTTGCCGACGCCTTCGAGCTGCAGGTAGGGGCTGGGCAGGGTGCTCATGGCCGGGTGCCGGGGCTTACTTGCGCGGCTCGCTCTTGGCGTCGTAGCGCTTGGACCACTCGGCCAGCACCGCATCACGCTGGGCGGCCGACTGGTTGAAGTCCATCTTGATCAGCCGCGACTCGTAGTCGGCCGGGATGCTGTCCAGCTTGGGCGCCACGCCGGGCTGGGCGGTGATGGCGAAGTTCTTGCCATACAGCTGCATCGCGTCCTTGCTGGAAGCCCAGTCGGCCAGCTTCTTCGCGGCTGCGATGTTTTTGGCGCCCTTGTGGATCGCAAAGCCTTCCAGGTCCCAGCCCAGGCCTTCCTTCGGGAACACCAGCTCGATGGGCGCGCCCTTGGCCTTGTTGGTGTGGGCCCGGTACTCGAAGGAAATGCCGGCCACGTATTCGCCGGCGGCGGCCATGTTGCAGGGCTTGCTGCCGCTGTGGGTGTACTGGGCGATGTTCTCGTGCAGCGCGTCCATGTACTTCCAGCCGCCGCCCTTGCCGCCTTCGTCGCCCCACAGGTTCAGCCAGGCCACCACGTCGAAGTAGCCGGTGCCCGACGAAGCCGGGTTGGGCATCACCACCTGGCCCTTGAACTCGGGCTTGGTCAGGTCCTTCCAGCTGGTGGGCATGGGGATGTTGCGCTTCTTGGCTTCCACCGTGTTGAAGCACACGGTGGCGCCGAACACGTCCATGCCGAACCAGGCGGGCGGGTTCTTGGTGTCGCGGTACTTGCTCATGATCGCGTCGAGGTTCATCGGCGCATAAGGCTCGAGCATGCCGTTGCGGTCGAGCAGGGCCAGGCTGGAAGCGGCCACGCCCCACACCACGTCGGCCTGGGGATTGGCCTTTTCGGCCAGCAGCTTGGCGGTGATCACGCCGGTGGAGTCGCGCACCCACTTGATCTCGATGTCGGGGTTGGCCTTGTTGAAGGCCTGCTGGTAGGCCTTGAGCTGGTCGGTCTCCAGCGCGGTGTAGACGGTGAGCTGCGCCTTGTCGGCCGCGGCGGCCGAGGCCACCATCACCAGTCCGGCCAGGCCGGCGAACGTCGTCTTCAGGAAACCCATGCTGTACCCCTTGATGTGGTTGGTGCGAGTGACCGATTTATGACTTGGCAACGTGACAGCCGCATGAAAACGGGCGTCAGCAAGAAGGGGGCCAGTGCCGCTTTGCTGATTGACGATTGAAGATTGTCGACAATCTGTGGGCGTTGCATACTTGGC
>NZ_CAXFDV010000532.1:0-6507 GCF_964001545.1 uncultured Aquincola sp. | reverse complement strand
TTGACGCTCGCATCGGTGCGCACCAGGCAGAAGATCCAGTCGCCATACTGGCCCAGCGTGGTCCAGGTCTTCTGGCCGTTGACGATGTACTGGTCGCCCTGGCGCACCGCGCGGGTCTTGACCGAAGCCAGGTCCGAGCCCGAGCCCGGCTCGCTGTAGCCCTGGCTCCACCACACCTCGCCGCTCATGATGCCGGGCAGGTGCCTGGCCTGCTGCTCGGGCGTGCCGAAGGCCATGATCACCGGCGCCACCATCACCGGGCCGAAGGGCACCACGCGGGGCGCACCGGCCAGCGCGGTTTCTTCCTCGAACAGGTGGCGCTGGATGGCATTCCAGCCCGGGCCGCCGAACTGCTTGGGCCAGGCCCAGCCGTGCCAGCCCTGCTTGCCCAGGATCTTGGCCCAGCGCTGCAGATCGTCCTTGCTCAGGCGCAGCGCGTTGTGCACCTTGTGGCTGATGTCCTGCGGCAGGTGGGCATGCACCCATTGCCGGATCTCTTGGCGGAAGGCTTCTTCTTCCGCGGTGAAGTTGAGGTCCATCGGTTGTCTCCTGCGGGAATCAGGCGTTTTAGCACGGTCGTTCGATTCAGGTTTGTCTCTGCCGCGACAAACCCGCATCGGGATAATCCATGGCATGCCCGCCGCCGTCCATCCGTTCCGATGAGCACGTCCATCGATGCCCTGCTGGCCGATCCGCGCCGCATGCGCGTGGCCGATGCCGACGTGCTGTCCCTGGCCCTGATCGACGCCCGCAACCGCACGCTGCGCTGGCTGGCGCTGTTCGAAGGGCAGCCCGAAGAACGCCGCCTGCCCGCGGCCGATGCCGCGGTGCTGGCGCCCGCCCGCTGGCTGGCCGGCCATGCCGCCTGGTACCAGGAGCGCTGGATCGCCCGCAACCTGCAGCGCGCCCGTGGCGAACAGTCCGACCGCCAGCGCGCGCCGCTGGCCAGCATCGACCCCGGCGCCGACGGCTGGTGGAACCCCGAGGCGGTGGGCGGCGCCGCCCGCTGGCACATGGCCTTGCCCGACTTCAGCACCACCCGCAGCTACCTCGCCGACACGCTGGAGGTGACGGTGGACTTGCTGGCCGGCGAAGACGACGACGACCTGCACTGGTTCCGCGATGCGCTGCTGTACGAAGACGCGCTGGTGGAACGCTTTGCCGCGCTGGCGCAGGCGCTGGGCCTGCCCGACGCCACCGAGCTGGCCGATGCCGCACCGGTGCTGCCGCTGCGACCGCCGCTGGTATTCGGCGCGCAGCGTTTTGCGCTGGGCTCGCAGCCGGGCGGCTATGTGCCGCCGGCCGAGCAATGGGCGCATGAAGAGGCGGTGCCCGAGTTCGAGATCGACGCCCAGCCGGTGAGCTGGGCCCAGTACGCCGAATTCGTGGAAGACGGCGGTTATGACGAGGCCGCCTGGTGGCACCCCGAAGGCTGGGCCTGGGTACAACGCGAAGGCCGCCGCAGCCCGCGCGATGTGGAGCAACTGCGCCACGGCGTGCTGCTGCGCCGCTTCGGCCGCCTGCAGCGGGCGCCGGCGGCGCAGCCGGTGCTGCATGTCAACTGGTACGAAGCCGATGCCTGGTGCCGCTGGGCCGGCCGCCGCCTGCCCACCGAGGTGGAATGGGAGCTGGCCGCGCTGCAGGGCGGCAGCCGCGGCTGGGCCTGGCGCGGCGTGCGCGAATGGGTGGCCGGGCATGCGCGCGCCTGGCCCGGTGGCCGTGCGGCCATCGACGGCCGGCTGCGGGTGCTGCGCGGCGTGGCGGCGCTGGAGCCGGCGCGGCTGGCCCACCCCAAGGTGCGGCGCTTTGCGGCGGCCGAGCGCGACGAAGGCTTCACCGGTTTTCGCAGCGTGGCGCTTTAGGGGGTTGAGCGCGCGCCAGCGGCACAGCGTTTGCCGCAGCCAGGCTTTCGCCGGTCCGCGCCGCGTGCATGGGCCGACCTGCACCCCTGCACCGAAAGCCTTCTGACCGATGAATTTCAGCTCCATCACCGACACCGTGAGCGGCACCTTGCTGCTGGGCATACCCTTGAGCCAATGGCTGTGGGGCCTGCTGGTGGCCTGCGTGGCCTACCTGTTGCTGACCCTGTTGCTGCGCGTGGCCGTGGGCCGCGCCGCACACCTGGCCCAGCGCACCACCACCCGCATCGACGACTTCCTGGTCAACGTGCTGGCCGGCACCAACCGCTGGCTGATCCTGCTGGCCGCCGTGCTGATCGGCCTGGGCGCGGTAGAGCTGCCCGACCGCTGGCACAGCCGGGTCGAGCACCTGTGGTTCCTGGCGCTGGCGCTGCAGATGGGCCTGTGGATGAACCGTGCGGTGCAGGCCGGCCTGGCGGCCTACCACCAGCGCCATACCGCCGGCAGCGCCAACCCGCAGCAGGTGAGCGCGGCCGGCACCTTGATGGCCTGGGGCCTGACCACGGTGGTGTGGGCGGTGGTGCTGCTGTCCATCCTGGCCAACCTGGGCGTCAACATCACCGCCTTCGTGGCCAGCCTGGGCGTGGGCGGCATCGCCATTGCGCTGGCGGTGCAGAACATCCTGGGCGACCTGTTCGCCTCGGTCTCCATCGCGGTGGACAAGCCCTTCGAGGTGGGCGACTTCATCGTCATCGGCAGCACCGCCGGCACGGTGGAGCACATCGGCCTGAAGACCACGCGCATCCGCAGCCTGCAGGGCGAGCAGATCGTGGTGTCGAACACCGAGCTGCTCAAGCAGACGATCAACAACTACAAGCGGCTGCTGACGCGGCGCATCGTGTTCAGCTTCGGCATCACCTACGACGCCAGCGCCGAGCAGGCGGCGCAGGTGCCCGAGGTGGTGCAGCGCATCGTGCAGGCCAGCGAGCGCCTGAAGTTCGACCGCGCCCACTTCAAGGCCTTCGGCGAAAGCTCGCTGGACTACGAAGTGGTGTACATCGTGCAGGACCCCAGCTTCAACGTCTACATGGACGAGCAGCAGCGCATCAACCTCGCGCTGATGCGCGAACTGGCCGCCATCGGCGTGCAGTTCGCCTTCCCGACCCGCACGGTGATCGTGCAGGGGCCGGTGGGGGTGGAAATGCCGGTCAGATCCGCTTCAGCAGCTCCGCCTTCTTCGCCGCAAATTCCTCATCGCTGACGATGCCCTTGGCGCGCAGGTCGGCCAGACGTTCCAGCGTGGCGAAGACATCGGTGGATTCGCCGGCAGGCGTGGCGGCCGCTGCGTCGTTCCAGGCCGGCGCGGGGGCCGGCGAAGGCGCATAGGCCGGCGCGGGTGCCGACCCGCCGTCCGAGGTCCACACCACCGGCAGCGAGGCCACGTCCACCACGCCGTACTGGCTGTTGAAGCTCAGGCTGCCGCTGCCCGACTGCTGCTGGCCGAAGCCGCCGATGCTGTGGTCCAGCGTGTCGTACACCGTCACCCGGCCGCCCAGGTCGATGGCCAGCCGGTGGGCCTGCGCGAAGTAGGCATAGCGCACGTTGTTCTGCGCGCCGGTGCTGTTGGGCCAGCGCAGGTCGTCGGGCCACCAGTCGCCCTGGCTGTTGCCCGAGGCAGCGGGCACGAACAGGCTGGAGGAGCCGGAGAAGCCGCCCTGGCTGCTGCCGTAGCCGCCGCTTTGCTGCTGCTGGCCGTCACCACCCTGGCTTTGCGACTGGAAGCTGCCGCCCTGCAGCAGCCCGGGCTGGCTGGCCACCAGGTCGGCCAGTTCGGCGCACAGGCTGTCCACCCGGCCCTTGAGGTGGTTGTTGAACATGTCCGAGACCATGGTCATGCCGCCGCGCATCCACTGGCCGCTGCCGGCGAATTCGGGGTGGCTGAACTGGGCCATGCCGCCGTTGCCGTTGACCACGGCCTGCAGCATGTGGGTCACCGCGTCCACACTGAAGCCGTGGCGCTGCGCGATGCCGGCCACGGCCTGCTGGCCGGCCGAAGAGAGTTCTCGCATGGAAGCCTCGTATCGTGGTTGATGGCCACGATTGTGAGGCTTCAGGTGTTGCTGGTTGCCCGCACTTCCTCGATGGTGGTCAGGCCTTGCAGCACCTTCTCGATGCCGTCCTGGCGCAGCGTGCGCATGCCTTCGGCCAGGCCGGTGTTGAGGATCTCTTCCACCCGCGCGCCGGTCTGCACCAGGCGGCGCAGGTCGCGCGACATCGACAGCAGCTCGTGCAGGCCCACCCGGCCCTTGAAGCCGCCGTCGTCGCAGTGCTTGCAGCCCGGCGCGTGGTAGTGCATCAGCTTGCCGTTGCTGCCGAAGCGCTGGGTCCAGTCGGCCAGCAGCGCGTCTTCGGTCTCGGCGGCAAAGCGCGGGTCGTTGGGCGGAAACACATGCAGGTAGTCGTGCAGCAGCTCGTCCACCTGCTGCTGGCTGGCCGGGCTGGCTACGCGGCAGTGGGCGCATATGCGGCGCACCAGGCGCTGGGCCAGCACCGCCAGCAGCGCATCGGCGAAGTTGAACGGGTCCATGCCCATGTCCAGCAGCCGGGTCACGGTCTCGGGCGCGCTGTTGGTGTGCAGGGTGCTGAACACCAGGTGGCCGGTGAGCGAGGCTTCCACCGCCATCTGCGCGGTCTCGCCGTCGCGGATTTCACCCACCATGATCACGTCAGGGTCGGCTCGCAAAAAGGCGCGCAGCGCCTTGGCGAAGGTCCAATCGATCTTGGCATTGACCTGCACCTGCCGCAGCCCGGCCTGGGTGATTTCGACCGGGTCCTCGGCCGTCCAGATCTTGCGCTCGGGCGTGTTGATCTTGGCCAGCGCCGAATGCAGCGTGGTGGTCTTGCCGCTGCCGGTGGGCCCCACGCACAGCACCATGCCGTAGGGGCGGCCCACGGCTTCGGTCAGGCGCTTGTAGTTGCGCTCGGAGACGCCCAGCTTTTCCAGCGGCAGCGGCTTGGCCGAGGCCAGCAGCCGCATCACCACGTCTTCCAGGTTGTTGTTGGTGGGGATGGTGGCAATGCGCAGCTCCAGCTTGTGCTGGGGGCTGAACTTGGCGAAGTTGATCTTGCCGTCCTGCGGCTTGCGGCGCTCGGAGATGTCGAGGTCGCACATGATCTTGATGCGCGCGATCAGCGCCGCGCGGTAGGTGTGCGGCAGCTCCAGGTAGGGGCGCAGCACGCCGTCCTTGCGGTAGCGGATCTTGAGCTTCTCGCGGCCGGGGTAGGTCTCGATGTGGATGTCGGAGACGCCCTGGTTGTAGGCGTCGATGATCATCTGGTTGATCAGCCGCACCAGCGAGTTGTCCGACTGCTCGATCGGCTGGTCGTCCTCGGCCTCCTTGGCGCTGTGGCTGTGCTGCAGCTCCAGCGTTTCCACCAGCTTGCTGGCGTCCTGCGGCTCGAACTCGATGGCGGCGCTGGGGTCGTCCACCCGCGCGCCCGAGGTGTCGATGCCCAGCCGTTCATACACCGTGGGCAGCGCCCGCATCACCTGGGCCGACGTGGCCAGCGTGGGCACCACCTTGAGCTGGGTGACGAACTCCAGCTCCTCGATCACGGCGCGGCGTGAAGGGTCTTCCAATGCCACGATGAGGCGGCTTCCTCGCAGCAGCAGCGGCAGCGTGACCAGCCGGTTGGCGGCCGCGAACGGCAGCTTGCGCGCCGCCTCGGCTTCCACCGGGAAGTGGGCCACGTCCACCACCGGGTAGCCCATCTTGCGGGCCAGCGCGGTCTGCAGGTCCTGGCGCGAGACCAGCCCCTGGCGCACCAGCATCTCGCCCAGCGGCACCGAGCGGTCGTGCTTCTGCTGCGCCAGCGCATCGTCCAGCTGCTGGGCGGTGATCAGGCCCAGCGCGGTGAGCGCCTCGCCGATGCGCACCATCGGCATCTTGGCCTGCTGCTCGATCGCTTCGAGCAGCTGGTCGGGCGTGACGATCTGGCGCGTGACCAGGATGTCGCCCAGCTTCTGCGAACGCATGCGCTCCTGCTCCTGCACCACCTGCTCGATCTGCGCGGGCGTGGTGGCCTGCTGCTCGACCAGCAGCTCACCCAGCCGGGTGCCGAACTCGACACTGGCCATCGCCTCGCGCGGCACCAGGCTGCGCTCGACGGTGCCGGCGTCGTCCAGCGGCTCGAACAGGAAGACGCCGTAGTCGGCTTCCACATGGCCGATGGTCATGCCTTCGGTGCTGCTGCCGTCGCGCCAGGTGATCTTGTAGGGCACCGACGGCCGGTGGTCGACGATGGCCGCATGCGGGTCGTTGTGGGCCGCGCCCAGCGTGGGCAGCGGCGCCTTGAGCGTCAGGCGGCGGAACTGGTCGAAGCGCAGTGGAATGGCCGCGCGCGCCGGCAGCACCTTGACGTGGGCGATGCCGGCCTCGGGCGTCAGCGACATCAGCTTGCCGGGCCGGGCCTTGCCGCTCAGGCCTTCCAGCTCGCAGTCCTCGGGGCGGCTCTGGCGCACCGGCTCTGGGTAGCTGGCGTAAGGGGGGGTCGGCCACTTGAAAGGCTCATAAGCCGGACCCCGGTCGGGGGCCAGGTCGGCCGGCACCGTGTCTTGCATCGAAAACTCGAGCGGCGGCAGGGAAAG
>NZ_CAXFDV010000531.1:0-6632 GCF_964001545.1 uncultured Aquincola sp. | reverse complement strand
TGCAGGCTCAAGCCCTCCATCGGCCCGCGGCTGCCGGCCATGCCACGGGGTTGCGGCCGCAGCACCTGCCAGCCGGCGGCGGCCAGCCGCTGCGCCATGTCGTCGCAGTCCAGCGAATCGCGCAGCGAAGAAGGCAGCAGCACCAGGGCGGGCTGGCGCGCCGCGCCGTCCACGCACACGTCCAGCATGGCGCCGTCGGGGGTGGGCAGCAGCAGGCGTCGTGATGCTGCGTCGCTCATTCGTTGGTGGCGCCCGAGCGCTTGACGATCTCGGCCCATTTCGGCAGTTCGGCCTGCATCAGCGCCTTGAATTCGGCGGGTGTGCCGAAGGTGGGCTGGATGCCCAGCTTGACCAGCTGCTGCCGCAGCGGCGGGTGGGCCATGGCCTTGCCCAGCGCACGGTGCAGCGTGGACAGCACCTCGGGCGGTGTGCCGGCCGGCGCCAAGACGCCCAGCCAGTTGGACACGTCGTAGCCCTTCAGGCCCGCTTCGGCCAGCGTGGGCACCTGGGGCAGCGCCTCCATGCGCTTGAGCGAGGTGACACCCAGCGCCTTGACCTTGCCGCTGCGCAAGTGCTCTTCGTACACGGTGTAGGAGTCGAAGGTCATGTCCACCCGGCCGGCCAGCACGTCGGTGAGCAGCGGCGCGCTGCCCTTGTAGGGCACGTGCAGCAGGTCCACCCCGGCCAGCGATTCGAACAGCGCGCCCGACAGGTGGCTGGAGCTGCCATTGCCGGCCGAGCCGTAGCTCAGCGCCCCGGGCCTGGCCTTGGCCAGCGCGATCAGCTCGGCCACGTTGCGCGCCGGCACCGAAGGGCCCACCACCAGCACCCGCGGCGTGATGTGGGTCAGGCTGATCGGCGCGAAGTCTTTGATCGGGTCGTAGCGCAGCCTGGGGTACAGCGCCGGGTTGATGGCCTGCGTGCCCATGGTCGCGAAAAACAGGGTGTAGCCGTCGGCGGGCGCCTTGGCTGCGGCTTCGGCCGCGGGGGCGCCACCGGCACCGCCGCGGTTGTCGACGATCACCTGCTGGCCCAGCACCTCGCCCAGTTGTTGGGCCATGCCGCGGGCCATCAGGTCGGCGGCGCCGCCGGCCGGAAACGGCACGATCAGCCGCAGCGCCTTGTCGGGAAAGCCGGCGGCCTGCGCCACCAGGGGGCTCATCAGGGTGGCCAGCAGCAGGCCGCTGGCGCTTCGGCGCAGGGGGTTCATCGTCATCGTCTCCGTGGTTTTTGCAGGCGATTCTGCGAGCGCGTCACCCGCCTGCCCAGCCGCTGCGGCGCATAGCTGGTATGACCCCGGCGTCGCAGGCGGCGGTGGTCGTCGGCATACTCGGCCGCATGGCCAAGCAATCGAACGAGCAATCCAGCGGCATACCTTCGGTGTTTGCCGACCTCACGCATGCCGATGCCGACAAGCCCTTCGACCTGTCGGCGGTGGATGCGGCCGACAAGCGCCTGGGCAGTGGCGACAAGGCCCAGGACAAGCTGCAGGTGGAAGCGCTGGCGGTGCAGCTGGACGAGCTGCAGAACCTGTTCTACGCCGACAAGCGCTTTGCGATGCTGGTGGTGCTGCAAGGCACCGACACCAGCGGCAAGGACGGCACGCTGCGCGGCGTGTTCGGCCGCATGAGCCCGCTGGGCGTGCGCACCGTGGCCTGGAAGGCGCCAAGTGCCGAAGAGCGTGCGCACGACCCGCTGTGGCGCATCCACAAGGCCTTGCCGGCCAAGGGCGAGATCGTGGTGTTCAACCGCAGCCACTATGAAGACGTGCTGGTGCCGGTGGTCAACGGCAGCATCTCCGACGAAGAGACGCAGCAGCGCTACGCTCGCATCAACGACTTCGAGCGCGCGCTGGTGGAAACCGGCACCGTGATCTGCAAGTTCATGCTGCACATCAGCAAGGACGAACAGCGCGAGCGGCTGCAGGCCCGGCTGGACGACCCGACCAAGCGCTGGAAGTTCGACCCCGCCGACCTGGAGGCGCGCAAGCAGTGGGCGGCCTACCAGAAGGCCTATGCCGCGGCGATCAGCGCCACCGGCACGCCGTGGGCGCCGTGGCTGGTGGTGCCGTCCGATTCCAAGACCCAGCGCAACCTGGTCATCGCCACGGTGCTGCAGGCCCGGCTGCAATCGATGGGGCTGCGCTTTCCGCCGGCCCCGCCCGAGCTGCAGGGCTTGAAGGTTGAGTGATGCGGGGCATGCGTCGCGCCTTTGCCTTGCTGGCTGGCCTGCTGGCGGCTGCCGTGCACGCGCCGGCCGCAGCGCAATCGCTGCGCTGCAACGGCCAGCTGGTGAACATCGGCGACAGCAAGCTGTCGGTGGTGCGCAAGTGCGGCGAGCCGGCCTGGCGAGAGGCCGTGTGCGTCAGCCGCGAGCTGTTTCTGTGGGCGCAGCCGGTGGTGCCCGGCCAGGTGCTGCAGCCGCTGATCACGCCGCAGTGCGTGCCGATGGAAGAGTGGACCTACGACCGCGGCGAAGGCCAGTTCCTGGGCATCGTGCGCTTTCGCAACGCGTCGGTCGAGTCGATGCGCGACGGCGAGCGCCAGCGCTGAGCCTCAAGGCTCCGGCAGCTCTTCCACCCACACCTGCATCTCCACCGTTTCCAGCGCGCCGTAGTTGGAGATGAAGGCCACGTCGGCCGCGTCGCGCCCATAGGCCAGCACGATGCGGCCGCCGCGCGGTCCGGCCTGCGTGGCGTCGAAGGTGTACCAGCGGCCGCCCACGAAGGCCTCGAACCAGGCATGCAGGTCCATCGGGTCGAGCTGGTGCAGGTAGCCCACCACCATGCGCGCCGGGATCTGCAGCGCCCGGCACAGGCTGATGCCGATGTGCGCGAAGTCGCGGCACACGCCCGCGCCATCGGCCAGCGTGCCTTGGGCATCGGTGCTGGCATCGCTGACGCCATAGCGGTATTCGATGTGCTCGCGGATCCACTGCGTGATGGCGGCCACCTGCGGGTAGCCGGGCAGCGCCCCGGCCACCACCTGCCGGGCCTGGTCCTCCATCTTGTCGGCCGGGCAGTAGCGGCTGGGCAGCAGGAACTGCAGCGCGTCGTGCGGCAGCTCGGCCACCGGGGTGGGGCCGGCGGCTTCGTCCACCGCGATCTCGGCCTGGGTGTGCACCACCGATTCCACGCGGATGCGCAGCCGGCCCGCCGGCACCACGAAGCGCTGGCACAGGTTGCCGAAGCCGTCGGCGTATTCCACCGAGGCGAGGTGCGGCTCGAACAGGTAGCTCTCCTGCGCCAGCCACTGCGCTTCGCCGCTGCGCGGGCGCAGCATGCCGATGCTGGGGCAGGGCGCAGGCGCCTCCACGGTGATGTCGCAACCGGCACGCAGTTTCATCGCAGCACTCCTGTCAACACCTCGGAAGGGCCAGTATCGCCTGGGTGGCCCGGTGAGGTGGCGTGGCGGCACGGCCACTTGTCTAGCCAAGTCATCCGGTGATAGTTCACACGCCTTTTGGCAGGGGCTGCGCACTAGTTGGCAGCGGGTGCGGTGCAGGGCCGGCGGCCATTGGTTCAGGGGGAACCCTTGAGGGGGATACGTTTTGATACTGGCGTCCTTCGCTGTTCGGAGTAACTCATGTTCAAAGCCGTCGCCCTTGCTGCCACCCTTGCCCTGACTGCCGCCACCGGCGCGCAGGCCGCCACCAACCTGGTGAACAACGGCAGCTTCGAGTCCACGCTGCAACCCAGTGGCAGCTGGAACATCTACCGCCACATCGATGGCTGGACCACCGGCCCTCGCGGCGTGGAAGTGCGTGACAACGTGGCCGGCAGCGCCTTCGACGGCAACAACTTCATCGAGCTGGACACCACCGGCAACAGCTTCATCGCCCAGACCATTGCCACCACCCAGGGCGAGCACTACACCCTGAGCTTTGCCTACTCTGCCCGCCCCGACACTGCCGGTATGCGCAGCAATACCAACGACATCCTGGTGATGTGGGGCCTGAAGCCGGTGATGCTGCTGAGCGCCACCAACAACACCCACGACAACCAGTGGACCACCTACAGCTTCGACGTCGTCGGCAGCAAGGGCTCCTCCACCACGCTGTCGTTCTGGGCGGCGGGCAAGAGCGACCGCTACGGCGGCTCGCTTGACAAGGTTTCGCTGATCAGCAACGTCACCGCGCCGGTGCCGGAACCCGAGACCTATGCGCTGATGCTGGCCGGCCTGGCCGCGGTGTTCACCATCGCCCGCCGCCGCCGTCCCCAGGACTGATCGGCGCGTTTCTCTCAGCATGTTCGGCCCGCCAAGTGCGGGCCATTTTTTTTCATGGCGCCCCCAAGCTCGCTGCGCTCGCTACCCCCCGCGGGGGCCGTTCAGTCCCTTGGGGCGGCCCGGCGGGACTGAAGCACCCCATGAGCGTCGATACTTCGCCCCGGAGACACCTACCGAGGAGCCCTGATTGGACCTGTCCGCGCTGCAACAAACCCTGCGCGAGTTCGCTGCCGAGCGTGACTGGCAGCCCTTTCACACGCCCAAGAACCTGGCGATGGCGCTGATGATCGAGGCCGCCGAGCTGGCCGAGATCTTCCAGTGGATGACGCCCGAGCAGTCGCAGGCGGCGCATCACGACCATGTGACGCAGGAGCGCATCTCCGACGAAGTGGCCGACGTGCTGCTGTACCTGCTGCAGGTGGCCGACCACACCGCGGTGGACTTGAAGCGCGCGGTGGGCCGCAAGCTGGTGAAAAACGCGCGCAAGCACCCGCCCGTCAAGCCCGGCGTGCCGGTGGGCCCGAAAGACACCGCGCTGCCGCAGACCCACGTGCTGGTGGACTGGGAGAACGTGCAGCCCAAGGACGCCGAGATCCGCGCCCTGGTGTCCGACGTGACGGACGTGTGGCTGTTCCACGGCCCCAGCCAGCGCAACGTGGACAAGGACCAGACCGCCTTCGGCGACCGCGTGACCTGCGTGCCCATCTCGCGCGCGGGCAAGAACGCGCTGGACTTCCACCTGTCCTTCTACATGGGCTACATCGCCTCGCGCAATCCGGCGGCTCGCTTCGTGGTGCTGTCCAACGACCAGGGCTACGGCCCGATGCTGGAGCATGCGGTCGACCTGGGCTTTTCGGCCACGCTGGTGGGTTTCAGCCGCGGTGCCAACGGCCGCGTGAGTGCGCGCGGTGGTGCCCGGGGTGGCGCGGGCCGCGCAGCCGGCGGCCGCCAGGCGCCTGCGCGCGGTGGCGCCGGTCGGTCGGGCCAGGCGCGGATCGCCAGCGCCCGCCAGGCGCTGGAAGCATCCACTGCCGGCCGCCCGGGCCAGCGCGGCCCGGGGCCGCGAACGCCGGCGCCTGCTGCCGCCGTGCCGGCAGGTGGTGCACGCGGCGCCCAGGCGGAACTGGCGCCCGCCAGCGGCCCGTCCCGCGACGACGCTGCGCGCTCGTCGACCAGCAGCAGGCGCCGGCGTGGCCGCGGTGACGCCGCCCGGCCGCTGGCGGCCGAGGCGGCCACCCGCACCCAGACGATGGCCTTGGAGGCGCCCGCCATAGAGGCGCCGGTAGCCGCCCCGCCGGCGGACGGCAACGCGCCTTCGCGCAAAAGCCGGCGCGGCCGTGGCGCCGGGCGCGGGGCGGTCGAGCAGGGCGCTGTGGCCGCGGCGGCCGAGACCTCGGCGCCACTGGCCGCTGCGGCCGTGGAAGCCGAGCCCGCACCGCCAGCGCCGGCGCTGGCCGAACAGCCGACGAACGAGCCCGCCGCCGCCCCGGCCAAGCGCCCGGCGCGCAAGCGGGCCAGCCGCGCGGCTGCCGTGCCGGCCATGGGCGCTGACGAGGCCAGCTTGCCGGCGGACGCTGCGGCACAGCCGCTCAGCACTGATGCCCCGCCTGCCGACGAAGCCACCGCCCCGGCCGTGCCCGCCAAGCGCAGCCGCCGCCGCTCCCCGGCGGCCGAGCCGGCGACGGCCCAGGCCGAAGCCCCGCGTGCCGAAGACGCGGCGCCTTCCGCGGCCAGCCCGGCCGCGGCCCCCGCCGACGCCGACGAAGCAGCCAAGCCCGCGCCAGCCGCCAAGCGCACCCGACGCACGGCTGCCAAAAAGGCCACCGCTGCACCGGCCAGCGAGGCGGCCGAAGCGACCCCTGCAGAGCCGGTGGAGGCCGAAGCGGCGACCGCGGTGCCGGCCAAGAAAGCCCGCGCCGCCAAGAAGGCCCCTGCGCGCACCGCGGCCAAGAAAGCGACCCGGGCTGCGAACGCACCCGCCGCACAAGCCGCCGAGCCCCCAAGCACCGCCCCGCAGCCGGCCGAACTCCTCACACCGGATGCACCGCGGTCACGCGCGGCAGCCCCAGCAACGCCGCAGCCGGCCGCATCGCCAGCGCCTACAGCAAAGCCGGCGCCCCGAGCTCCGTCGGCAGCGCCCCTGCCGCCCGCGAAGTCCGCCAGCCCGGCGCTGCCACCGCGCCAGCCCGCCCCCGCAAAGTCCGCCCCTGCGGCCAAGCGCGGCGCGCAGGCCCAACCGGCCAACCCACGCCCGGCGGCGCCCCCACCGGCCGGCGGCAACCGCCAGCCCCAACCGCAACGCGCCGCCCAGCCGCCTGCGCGGCCCGGCTTCGACCTCGACAAGGCCTTGCGCCACGTCGAGTCCAGCCTGCGCAAGACGGCCAACAAGCCGGCGCGGCGGGCGCG
>NZ_CAXFDV010000530.1:0-1823 GCF_964001545.1 uncultured Aquincola sp. | reverse complement strand
GCGCCGGCTGCAGGAGAACATCCGCGAGATCGGTGGCCGGCCCACCCAGGTGGTGATGCACAACGACGCGGTGGTGCAGGGCCTGAGCGAGCTGCCCTTCACCCGCGACGTGCCGAAGTGGGCGGTGCTGACCATCGGCACCGGCCTGGGCAACGCCAGCTTCACGAACCAGCGGGGCGACGGCGCCGCATGAGGCGCTGGCTGGCCTGGGCCGCGCTGGCGCTGGCGGCGGCGCCGCTGCACGCAGCGCCCGATGCCGCCTGGGTGCCGCGCCTGCAAGCCGAGCTGGCGGCCGTGGCCGCGCGCCACACGGCACAGATCGGCGTCTACGTGCGTGACCTGGACAGCGGCGTGTCCACCTCCTTCCACGCCGACGAGCCCTGGTACCTGGCCTCCACCGTCAAGGTGCCGGTGGCCATCGCCGTGCTGCGCGGTGTGGAGCGCGGCGACTTCGGCCTGGACACGCGCCTGACGCTGCGCGCCGCCGATCTGGTGGACGGCGCCGGCCCCACCCGCCACCAGCCGGTGGGCAAGGCACTGACGGTGCGCTACCTGCTGGAACAGATGATCGTGTGGAGCGACAACACCGCCACCGACATGCTGATCGGCCTGGTGGGCATCGGCGCGGTCAATGCGCTGGTGCAGGAGCTGGTGCCGGACGGATTCCAGCGCATCACCAGCCTGGCCGACGTGCGGCGCCAGGTGTACCGGCAGCTCACGCCCGAGGCACTGCACCTGCAGGGCAGCGATTTCCAACTACTCAAGCAGCAGCGCAACGACACCGAACGGCGGCTGGCGCTGGCCCACCTGCTGGCCGTGCCGCCGCAGGACCTGCGGCTGGCCAGCATCGGCCAGGCCTACGACGCCTACTACGCCAGCGGCCTGAACAGTGGCCGGCTCGATGCCTATGGCGAACTGCTGGCCCAGCTGGCCGAAGGCAAGGCGCTGGGGCCGGTGGGCACCGCCTGGCTGCTGAAGGTGATGGAGCGGGTGAAGACCGGCCCCAACCGCATCAAGGCCGGGCTGCCGCTGCGCGCCCGCTTTGCCCACAAGACCGGCACCCAGCGCGCGCGCACCTGCGACAGCGGCGTGATCAGCGTGCCGCGCCTGGGCAAGGACACCCGCGTGATCGTGGCCGCCTGCACCCGCGGCGAGCTGTCGGTCACCCGCTCCGACCGCGCGCTGCGCGACGTGGGCGCCGCCCTTTGCCAATCCGGCCTGCTGACCGACGGAAAACCCCATGACCCCCTGTGCCAAAACACCCCCCGCCTGGCGTCCGACGCTGCTTCTGGCGGCCCTGACGCTGTGGACCAGCCTTGACGCCACCGCCGCCCCGCCCGAGGGTTGGGCGGACGCCTTGCGCCAGCAGGTGCAGCGCATCGACGAGGCCACGCCCGGCCAGCTGGGCGTCTTCGTCAAGCGGCTGGACAACGGCGAGACCATGAACTACCAGGCCGGCCGGCGCTGGTACCTCGCTTCCACCGCCAAGCTGCCGGTGGCGCTGGCTGTGCTGCAGGAGCTGGAAGCCAGGCGCGGCAGCCTGCAGCAAAAGCTGGTGCTGCAGGAGAACGACAAGGTGGACGGCTCGGGCGCGCTGGTGTGGCAGAAGGCGGGCACCGGCTACACCATCGAATCGCTGCTCAAGCGCATGATGGAGCAGAGCGACAACACAGCCGCCAACCTGCTGGTGCGCAGCATCGGCGTCGACACGCTCAACCGTCACGCGCAGGCGCTGATGGGCGACGGCGTGGGCACGCTGACCGACTTTGCGCAGGTGCGCTACGACGTGTATGCCGAGCTGCATCCCCGCGCCCGCGAGCTGC
>NZ_CAXFDV010000529.1:0-4033 GCF_964001545.1 uncultured Aquincola sp. | reverse complement strand
TGTCGCCGATCAGCGACTTGATCTCGCGCGCCGCCGTGGCGCTGCGCTGGGCCAGGCTGCGCACTTCGCCGGCCACCACCGCGAAGCCGCGGCCTTGTTCACCGGCGCGGGCGGCTTCCACCGCGGCATTGAGCGCCAGGATGTTGGTCTGGAACGCAATGCCGTCGATGGTGCCGATGATGTCGGCGATGCGGCGCGACGAGTCGCTGATCTGGCCGATGGTCTCCACCACCTTGTCCACCACCTGGCCACCGCCCTCGGCGGCGGCCGAGGCCTGGCGGGCCAGCGCATCGGCCTCGGCGGCCGTCTCGGCGGTGTTGCGCACGGTGCCTGTCAGCTGCTCCATCGACGAAGCGGTTTCCTGCAGATTGCCGGCCTGCGCCTCGGTGCGCAGGCTCAGGTCGTTGTTGCCGGTGGCGATCTCGGCGGCGGCCTGCTCGATGGCGGCAGATGCACGGCCCACCTCGGCCATGGCCGTGCGCATCTTCTGCAACGCGGCCTTGAGCAAGGCGGCCGTCTCGGTGCTGGCGGGCGCGGCCGAGACATCGAGGCACAGCGCCTCGCCCCGGTCGAGCTGGTGCACCAGCACCGCCAGCTCGGCCGACTCGGTGGTGGCGCGGCGCAGCTGCAGCGCCATCACCACCTCGATGCCGGTTTGCGCCACCACGTAGCCGGCATGCATCAGCATCTTCAGGAAGTCGGCCTGCGGCGTGCAGTACACCGGCAGGCCGGCGGCCTGCAGGCGGTCGAACACGACGTGGTGCACCGCGAACAGCCCCGCCGCCAGCACCAGCGGCCGCCAGTCGCGGTACACCAGCACCATGCCCAGCAGCACGAACACGCCGAAGTGGAACTCCACCGTGCCACGGCCCAGCTGGATGTGCAGGGCCACCATCGCGGCGTTGGTGGCCACCAGCAGCAGCTGCGACCACAGCGTGCCACGCGCCAGTAAAAAGCCGGCCAGGCCCACCAGCAGCAGGCCACCCGCGCCCCACAACGCCAGCCCGCCCTGGCCGAAGTGCTGGCCGATGGCCAGGGCGGCCAGCGCGCCGGCGACCAGGGTGGCCGCCATGATCAGGTCGCCGTGGCGAGCTACCGCGCGCAAGGACGCATGGGCGTCAAGTTGGGGGTGGTGCGGTGTCGTGACAGCGTGGGATGACATGGGCGACCGAAAGGCAGGGCAGCGCGTCCAGGGCCGCCCTGACGCGCGCGTGCAAGGGAGGGGCCGCCTCAGGCGTCATCGACCCGTTCACCGTCGCCATTGATCCCTTCGACCCATCATTCATCGTTAACTAGTCATCAGATCAGATCGATCGGATCACGTCGCCGCCTTCGCGCGCCAGCGCCTCGCGCGCGGCGTCGGCCTCTTCGGCCGAACGCGGATGCGCCACCACCGCCCACCGGCCATGCTCGGTGGCCGCCCGCACGCTGCTGATCACGCGGCCACGGTCGGGCCGCAGCGTCAGCAGGCCGGCCAGCAGCAGCCCGGCAAACAGACCATAGGCCGCCGCAATGGCGATGGTCAGGCCCGGTGCGGCCTCGGCCGCGTCCCAACCCCCAGCCACCAGCACCGCGCCCACCACGGCACCGGCCACCACGCCCAGCACCGCCAGCCGCGCATGGCTTCGCAGCAGGGTGTGCCAGATGCCGGTGGACTCGGGCTCCAGCTTGCGGCCCAGCCGCGGGTCGTTGGGCTCGACCACCAGCACCGGGCAGCGCTCGCCGCGTTGCTGTCGCTGCAGGCTGCCTGCGGCACGGGCGGCGGCCGTGCCGTTGTCGAACAGTGCGGCGACCAGCGTCAGGGACCGCTCGCCGAACAGGTTCATCGCAGCTCGCATGGGGGTCTCCTCGTGATGCAGGCGCCGTGGTCCCGGCGCATGCTGCATTGAACCGTCCCCACGCGGCCAGCGCGATCAACCGACGGCCCGTTGCACTGTCGGCCAGGGCCTACGGCCGGTAACCAAGTGGTCCGCTGCATCACAATCGCCGCCCATGAAACTTCGCATGGCCGAAAACTCGCTCTTTGCCATCCTGCTGCGTTCGCGCTGGTGGATCAGCCTGCTGGTGGCACTGGCCTTCGTGGCGGTGTCGTTCGCGCTGCTACCTGCCTCGATACGGGTGGTGGGTGCGCTGGGCAGCGCCCCGTTCTTCGTCATCTCGGTGATGGCGCTGCGCCGGCAGTGGGGCCTGCCCAGCCCGGCCAAGGCCGACGCGCTGCTCAAGGCCGCCGGCAGCATCGGCTGGATCGAGCTGGCCGATGCGCTGACCGCCGCCTGGCAGCGCGAGGGCTACACCGTGCAGCGCCTGACCGGCCAGCGCGCCGACTTCCTGCTGCAGCGGCAGGGCCGCACCGTGGTGGCCAGCGCCCGCCGCCTGAAGGCCGCCCGCGTGGGCGTGGAGCCGCTGCGCGAGCTGCTGCAGGCCGTGAACCAGCACGAGGGCACCAGCGGCCTGTACCTGGCCCTGGGCGAGCCCAGCGAGGCCGCCGTGAGCTTTGCCAACCAGAACGCCATCACCTTGCTGCGCGGCATGCCGCTGGCGCAGCTGCTGCGCGAGCTGCCGGTAACCCCGCCGGCCACGGCGCCGCGCAAGGCATGAACGCCATGGTCCAGCCGCGCATCGCACTGATTGCCCACGACGGCCGCAAGCAGGCCATGGTGGCGCTGGCCCAGGAGTTCGCCGCGCTGCTGCAGGGCTGCACCTTGTGCGCCACCGGCACCACAGGCCAGCGCCTGCAGGACGAAGTGGGCCTGACGGTGGAACGCCTGCTCAGCGGCCCGCTGGGCGGCGACCTGCAGATCGGTGCCCGCCTGGCGGTGGGCGGGCTCGACGCGGTGATCTTTCTGCGCGACCCCATGACCGCGCAGCCGCATGAGCCCGACATCAATGCCCTGGTGCGCGCCTGTGACGTGCACGACGTGCCCTGCGCCACCAACGTGGCCGGCGCACGGCTGATGCTGCGGCAGATCGCGCTGCAGGCCGGCCTGGGCTAGCACCGGCGCCAAGCCTGCGCAGCCGCGTGCAAAACTCGCGGCCATGATCCAGGCCTTTGCTGTTCTTCTGGTGCTGCAGCTCGTCGGAGAGCTGCTGGTTCAATCGCTGCATCTGCCGTTGCCCGGCCCGCTGGTGGGCATGCTGCTGCTGCTGGCCGGCCTGGTGTGGCATGGCCGCGTGCCCGAGCCGCTGCGCAAGCTGGGCGAGGTGCTGCTGCAGAACATGATGCTGCTGTTCATCCCCGCGGTGGCCGGCGTGATGATGCTGTTCGAGCGCGTGGCGCAGGAATGGCTGCCCTTTTTCGTGGCCTGCATCGGCGGCGCGGCCATCACGCTGGTGGTCACCGCCCTGGTGCTGCAGGCCCTGCTCAAGCGCCGGCCGCCCGACGTGGACCCGGACGCCGCTGCCGCCCCCACGGAGCCGCGCGCATGAAGGCCGAGTTCTTCCAGATCTGGGTGTTCCTGGCGCAATCGCCGCTGCTGTGGCTCACGATCACGGTGCTGGTGTACCTTGGCGCGTTGGCGCTGTATAGGCGCAGCGGGCTCAACCCGCTGGTCAATCCGGTGCTGGTGTCGGTGGCGGCCATCGTCACCGTGCTGCTGCTCACCCGCACGCCTTATCCGCAGTACTTCGAGGGCGCGAAGTTCGTGCACTTCCTGATCGGCCCGGCCACGGTGGCGCTGGCCATCCCGCTGTACAACCAGCTGGCGCGGCTCAAGCGCATGGCCTGGCCGGTGGGCATTGCGCTGCTGAGCGGCTGCCTCACCGCCATCGTCAGCGCGGTGGGCATCGGCTGGCTGCTGGGCGCATCGCCCGAAACGCTGCGCTCGCTGGCGCCCAAGTCTTCGACCATGCCGATCGCCATGGGCGTGGCCGAGCGCATCGGCGGTCTGCCTTCGCTGGCCGCGGTGGCAGTGGCGGTGACGGGCATCTCGGGCGCCATCATGGCGCGCAGCCTGTTCAACCTGCTGAAGATCCAGGACCCCGCGGTGCGCGGCTTTGCGGTGGGTGTGGCCTCGCACGCCATCGGCACCGCGCG
>NZ_CAXFDV010000528.1:0-10740 GCF_964001545.1 uncultured Aquincola sp. | reverse complement strand
TCATGCGCCAGATCGGCCGCGACGGCAACTACAAGAGCGACCTGCCCGACTTCATGGTGTTCCTCGACTGGAAGCAGCTGCCCTGGCACTGGGCGCTGAGCGATTCGTTCGTCGCGCAGATGCTGCTGGTGCTGCTGGTGCCCGGGCTGCTGGCCTTTGTGTTCGGCTTCTTTGCTTTCCGCTCGCGCATCAAGGGCGTGTACTTCTCCATCATCACGCAGGCCATGACCTTCGCGGCGATGCTGCTGTTCTTCCGCAATGAGACCGGCTTCGGCGGCAACAACGGCTTCACCGACTTCAAGCGCATCCTCGACCTGCCCATCGCCACGCCGACCACCCGCATCACGCTGTTCGTGCTCACCGGGCTGGTGCTCATCGGCTTTTACCTGATGGCGCGCTGGATCGTGAACAGCAAGTACGGCCGCGTGCTGCAGGCCATCCGCGACGCCGAGACGCGGGTGATGTTCACCGGCTACGACCCGCTGGCCTACAAGCTCAGCATCTGGACGCTGTCGGCCGTGATGTGCGCGGTGGCCGGTGCCTTGTACGTGCCGCAGGTGGGCATCATCAACCCGAGTGAGATGACGCCGGCCGCCAGCATCGAGATCGCAATCTGGGCCGCTGTGGGTGGCCGCGCCACGCTGATCGGCCCCATCGTCGGCGCCTTCTTCGTCAACGGCGCCAAGAGCTGGTTCACCGTGGCCTTCCCCGAGGTGTGGCTGTATTTCCTGGGCGCCCTCTTCATCGCCGTCACGCTGTTCCTGCCGCAGGGCATCGTGGGGCTGTTCCGCAAGTTCAAGAAGGAGGCCGGCCAATGACGCCCGATCTGATGGAAGCCGGCAGCCAACTGCGGCAGGCGCATGAGCAGCGGGTCCACAACGTCGGCGGCTCCGGCGGCGAAGCCAGCTACGGCCGCGTGGCCCGCGCGGGCGTGCCCGAGTTTGCGCAGGGCGTGGCGCTGTACGTGGACGACATCACTGTCAGCTTCGACGGCTTCCGGGCGCTCAACGCGCTGTCGCTCACCATCAACGTGGGCGAGCTGCGCTGCATCATCGGCCCCAACGGCGCCGGCAAGACCACGATGATGGACGTGATCACCGGCAAGACGCGGCCCGACAAGGGCAAGGTGTTCTTCGGCTCCAACATCGACCTGCTGCGCCTGCGCGAGAACGACATCGCGCAGATCGGCATCGGCCGCAAGTTCCAGAAGCCCACGGTGTACGAAGAGCTGAGCGTCTTCGAGAACCTGGAGCTGGCGCTGAAGGCCGACCGCCGCGTGCGCGCCAGCGTGTTCTCGCGCCTGACGGGCGCCCAGCTCGACCGCATCGGCGAGATCCTGGCGCTGATCCACCTGAAGGACGCGGCCCAGCGCACCGCCGGCCTGCTGAGCCACGGCCAAAAGCAGTGGCTGGAGATCGGCATGCTGCTGATGCAGGACCCCAAGCTGCTGCTGCTGGACGAGCCGGTGGCCGGCATGACCGACGAAGAAACCGAGCGCACGGCCGAGCTGTTCCTGTCGCTGGAGGGCCAGCACTCGCTGGTGGTGGTGGAGCACGACATGAAGTTCGTCGACCAGCTGACCGAGGGCCGCAAGACCGTGACGGTGCTGCATGAAGGCAGCGTGCTGGCCGAGGGCCTGCTGCGCGATGTGCAGGCCAACGACAAGGTGGTCGAGGTTTATTTGGGGCGCTAGCCATGTTGCAAGTCGAAGGCCTGAACCAGTACTACGGCGGTTCGCACATCCTGCGCAACCTGTCGTTCGAAGCGAAGATCGGCGAGGTGACCGTCATCCTCGGCCGCAACGGCGTGGGCAAGACCACGCTGCTCAAGAGCCTGATGGGCGTGGTGCCGATCAAGACCGGCAGCATCAAGCTCGACGGGCAGGAGATGGGCAAGGAAAAGCCGTACGAGCGCGTCAAGCGCGGCGTGGGCTATGTGCCCCAGGGCCGCGAGATCTTCGGCCGGCTGACGGTGGAGGACAACCTGCGCATGGGCCTGGCCTACAAGAGCGGCAGCGTGCCGGTGCCGGCCGAGATCTTCGAGCTGTTTCCGGTGCTCAAGCAGATGATCCACCGCCGCGGCGGCGACCTGTCGGGCGGGCAGCAGCAGCAGCTGGCCATCGGCCGTGCGCTGGCGGCCGGCCCCAAGCTGCTGATCCTGGACGAACCCACCGAGGGCATCCAGCCCAGCATCATCAAGGACATCGGCCGCGTGATCCGCATGCTTGCCGACCGCGGCAACATGGCCATCGTGCTGGTGGAGCAGTACTACGACTTTGCCGAGGAACTGGCCGACCAGTACCTGGTGATGGAGCGCGGCGAAATCATCGCCCGCGGCCGCGGCGCCGACATGCAGGCCAACGGCGTGCGCGAGCTGATGTCGATCTAAAGCCGCGGCCGCGCAACCCGCCCGGCGTGTGGCGACCTGTACTCAGGGCGCCGGGTGCATCGTCTCGCGCTGGTGCTGCAGCAGGCCCGCCACTGCGATCAGCGGCAGGCTGCACTCCACCACCTCTTCCAGCGCCGAGAAGATGGTGTCCACCTGGTCGGACAGGTGCACGCCGAAGTCTTCGGCCAGGATCGCGAAGCTGCGGTCGATGACCTTGGTGACCACCAGCGTGACGAAGAAGATGGCCACCGTGATGGCCAGCGGCCGCGCCTGGCGCAGGCCCTGCCACAGCGGGCGGGCGTGGCGCGCCAGCAGCCACAGCGCGGTGCCGGCGATCACCGCCAGGATGGGCAGCGCCACCAGCTTCTGGTGCAGCGGGTGATCGTTCAGGTAGAAGCTGACCTTGAGCACGCTCGTGCCGGTGAAGGCCTTGTGCAGGTCCTGCTCACGCGCGGCAAACGCCAGCAGCATCACCGTCAATGCCAGCCGGGTGCCGGCGCCCTGCAGCGGGCGCTGCACGCACCACAGCGCCACCGCGGCAAACAGGTACAGCAGCGTGGTCAGCAGCTCGACCGGGCCTTCTTCGTGGATCAGGTCCAGCACCGTGGCGCGGGGCAGGCATTCGGCCCACAGCAGGGCCACCGCCACCGCCAGCAGCGGGGCCCACAGGCCGGCCCAGCGCAGCGTGGCATCGGCACAGGAGTCAGAAGCCCAGCCGGCGGGCTTGTCCAGGGAATGTTGCGAATTCATCGTGCAGACATCAAACCGTCATCCTAATCGCCGTAACCAGAACGTACCTGGCGTGGGGCCAAAGGGGTGACGGCAAGCAGCTTGCCTGCCGATACCATCGCCCCCATACGGAGAACCTCATAGCCATGGAACAGAAAACCGCGTTTCCCCGCCTGGTGGGAGACATCGGCGGCACCAATGCCCGCTTCGCCATCTGCGAATCGGCCGACACCCCACCCAGCCATGTGGCGGCCCTGAAGGGTGAGGAGTTCCCGACGCTGCAGGCCGCCATGCGCAGCTACCTGGACCGCCTGGGTCTGCCCCAGCCGCGCAACTGCGCCATCGGCATCGCCAACCCGGTGGACGGCGACCACCTGCAGATGACCAACCACACCTGGGGCTTCTCGATCGAGGCGGTGCGCCAGGAATTCGGCTTCGACCGCTTCGTGGTGGTGAACGACTTCGTGGCCCTGGCGCTGGCGCTGCCGGCGCTCAAGCCCAGCGAGCTCAAGCCGGTGGGCGGCGGAACCGCGGTGCCCGGCGCCACGCTGGGCCTGGTGGGCGCGGGCACCGGCCTGGGCGTGGCCTCGCTGGCCTTCACACGCAAGGGCGAAGCGGTGGCCGTGGGCGGCGAGGGCGGCCATGTCTCGCTGGCGCCCGCCACCGCGGAAGAGGCGGCGGTGATCGCCAGCCTGCAGCGCCGTTTCGGCCATGCCTCGGCCGAGCGGGCGGTGTCCGGCCCCGGCCTGGTGAACCTGTACCAGGCGCTGGGCGAGGTGCGCCAGCAGGCGGCGCCGCTGCAGGAGCCGGCGGCGGTGCTGTCGGCCGCGATGGGCGGCGCTGACGTGCTGGCCGCCGCGGCGCTGGACATGTTCTGCGCCTTCCTGGGCAGCGTGGCCGGCAACCTGGCGCTCACGGTGGCGGCGCGCGGCGGCCTGTACATCGGCGGCGGCATCGTGCCCCGCATGGGCGAAGCCTTCGCCCGCTCACCCTTCCGCGAGCGCTTCGAGGCCAAGGGCCGCTTCCAGGGCTACCTCAGCCAGATCCCCTGCTGGGTGATCGATGCGCAGCAGTCGCCGGCGCTGCTCGGCGCTTCAAGGGCGCTCGACGCCGCCTGATCCTTGTCAGGTGCTCAGGTCCGCCAGATGCGGGGCGGCGGGGCGTCCATCTGCCAGGCGCTGCGGCGCCAGGCGGTCCACACCCGCAGCAGCAACTGCTGAGCCGGCTCCACCCGCGGCGCCAGCACGCGCAGCACCACGGCTTCGGCATGCGGTGAGGTGGCGCCGGCGGTGGCCGCCAGGGCCGAGTCTTCGCACACCTCGCGCGCGGCCTGCAGCATCGCCTCGCGGCGTGCGGGCGGCAGCGGGCTGCCGGCCGCGAACCACATCGTGGCCACCACCTTGTGGCCAGCCAGACCCAGCGGTGAATCCAGCAACCGGCGGTCGTCGGCCGCCAGCGTGGCGCGCTCCAGCCACACGCCGGGCAGCTCCAGATGCGTGCGAAAGCGCCCCCGCTCGAAGGCCTGACCGGTGGCCGGCAGACCCAGCGCCAGCACGTCCCAGCCCATCATCTCGGCGCCAGGGGCCAGCGCAAAGCGCATGCGGTTCTCGGCCTCGCAGCCGCTGTAGGCGATGGCTTCCAGCGGCAGCCATTCCAGCCGCGCACCGTCGGCCACGTCGATGGCGGTGCTCTGCAACGCCGGCTCACCCGCGCTGCGGTAAAAGCGCGTGGCCCCGGGCGTGGTCAGCACCGCATGCGTGCCGGCGGCCAGCCGCGCATCCAGCCGCAGCACGTCGCCACCCACCACGCCGCCGGGCGGATGCACCAGCACGTGGTGGCAGATGCCCGGCCCCTCGGGGTACAGCCGCTGCAGCACCCGCAGCGGCCCTTCGTGGCGGTCCAGCGCAATGGTGCGCTCGCCATCGCGGGTGTAGTGCAGATCGAGGTGACCGGTCCAGGCCATGCGGGTGTGCTGTGCAGAAAGGCCGGCACTGTAACCCCAGGTCCGAATGCCCTGCTGCGGTGCAGCAAAGCTGTCACGGAAGTTGCTTAGGGTATGCCCTGTGGTGTGCAGCCGGGCCAAGACCCGACGCCGCTGCGAGGTGTCCCCGCATTTCTACAGGGAGTTGTCGTCATGCATCAGCGGATTCTGTTCACGGTCATCGGCGCCCTTTTGGCTGCCTTGTCGGCCCACGCATCGGCGCAGGGCGCCAGCACCAGCACCGCCACGGCGGCCACCGCGGTCGCCGCAGCCACCACCGCTCCGGCGGCCGAGTCGCGCGCGTCGAACGCCCCTGCGGCGGGCAGCGACCTCGCGCTGCTGTTCGGCGGCCTCGGCGCCATCGGCTTCGTCAGCCTGCGCCGCGGCCGCTTCGAAGGCTGAAGCAGGGGCCGACCCGGGCACAGCCCGGGTCTTGGGGGTCACCAGGTTCCGCCGGGCCGCCCCAAGGAACCTGCGCCCCCTCGGGGGGCCGACCCGGGCCATGCCCGGGTCTTGGGGGCAAACGTCAATATTCCCAGAAGATCCGCTGCAGCTCAGCGGTCGTCTGCGCCTTGGTCAGCGCCACGGCGGCCAGGATCTTGGCCTTCTGGGGGTTCAGGTCGTGGGCCACCACCCAGTCGTACTTGTCGTCGGGCTGCTCGGCGTTGCGCAGCACGATGCCGTCGGCCACGCGGCTGGAGCGGATGACCATCACGCCCTTGTCGCGGATGGACTTGAGCTTGTCCACCGCATAGTTGGGCACCGAGCCGTTGCCCGTGCCGGCGTTGATGATGGCCTTGACGCCCGGCGCGGCGGCCGCGTCGTACAGCGCCATGTTCATGCTGCCCGAGCCATAGACGATGGACACTTCCGGCAGCGCATCGATGGTGTCGATGTCGAACTCGGAGTTCACGGTGTGGCGCTTGGCCAGGCTGCGGAACCAGTAGGTCTTGCCTTCCACCACCATGCCCAGCGCGCCCCATTGGCTGCCGAAGGCGCTGGTCTTGACGTTCACGCGCTTGGCCGCATCACGGCCCGACAGGATGTCGTCGGCCATGGTCACCAGCACGCCCTTGCCCTTGGCGCTGGGTGATGCCGCCACCACCACGGCGTCGTACAGGTTCAGCATGCCGTCGGCCGACATCGCGCTGCCCGGCCGCATGGAGCCGACCACCACGATGGGCTTGTCGCTCTTGATCACCAGGTTCAGGAAGAAGGCGGTTTCTTCCAGCGTGTCGGTGCCGTGGGTCACCACCACGCCATTGACTTCCGGGTCCTTCAGCAGCGCCGAGACGCGCTTGCCCAGGGTCACCAGCTTGTCGTTGGTGAAGCTCTCGGAAGCGATCTGGAAGGCCTGCTCGCCGCGGACGTTGGCCACGCTGGCCAGCTCGGGCACGCCGGCGATCAGCTTGTCCACCGGCACCTTGGCGGCCTGGTAGGTGGCGCTGTTGAGCGCCGAGGCGCCGGCACCGGCGATGGTGCCGCCGGTGGCGACGATCACCACGGTGGGCTTGGCCGTCTGGGCCAGGGCCGGCAAGCCGGCGAAGGCGGTGGCCGCCAGCAGCGCGGCGCAGGCGGCGCGCAGGCCGCGGGTCATGGGTTTCATGCAGGGTTCTCCTCTTGGTTGTGAAAAAACCAGCGGGAGTAGATGCGAGAAACGGGCCCGGATGGATACCGATCCGGCATTCACGCTGTCCCAAAGTGCATGGAGTTGGTGCGCCTCAGCGCGGCGCGGTGGTCACCAGGTCGCCGTCCAGTGGGGCGATGCTGCCGCAGGCATCGGGCTCGTAGCCGGCCAGCTGGCGCACCGCCTCGCGGTAGGCGTCGCTGCGGATCACGGCCAGCATGGCCTGCACCCGCGGTTGCTGCAGGGCCGCCGGCCGGCAGGCCAGGAAGTAGCGCTCGGCCTGCACCGGGATGAATTCCAGCCCGAAGCGGCGCGCCGCCGTCTCCACGCCGAAGGCCACGTCGGCCATGCCGCTGGCCACGTAGGCGGCCACCGCGGCATGGGTGTGCTCGCCCTGCTCATAACCGGCGATGCGGCTGCCGTCCAGGCCCCGCTGGGCCAGCAGCAGGTCCAGCAGCAGCCGGGTGCCCGAGCCGCGTTCGCGGTTGATGAAGCGCACGTCGGGCCGCAGCAGGTCGTCCACCGCGTACACCCGTCGCGGGTTGCCGGCCGGCACCATCAGGCCCTGGCGGCGCAGCACCAGGTGGATGGCGCGCAGGTCGCCACTGAGCCAGCGGGCATGGTGGGCCAGCACCTGGGCGCCCAGCGGGCCCACCGGCAGGTGCAGGCCGGCCACGTCGCAGGCGCCACCATGCACCGCGGCGGCGGCCTGCTCGCTGTTGCAGTACTTGATCTCCAGCGGTTGCTGCGCCGCTTCCAGCTGGTGGGCCAGCTGTTCCACCGCAAAGCCGTGGCTGGCCCACAGGCGCAGGGCGCCGCTGCTGGGGGCCAGTAGCGTGTGCAGCTCGGCCTCCAGTTCAGACGCCAGGCTTTCCAGCACCGGCGACAGCCGCGCGCCAATGCGCCGGTCGGCCCACACCAGGGTGCGTGCCAGCGGCGTCAGCGCCGAGCCCTTGCCGCGCTGCATCTGCAGCAGCGGCGCGCCCAGCACCGACTCGGCCTCGCGCAGCAGCTTCCAGGCGTGTCGGTAGCTGCCGCCTTCTTTCTCGCAGGCTGCGGCCAGGCTGCCGTGGTCTTCCACCAGCGACAGCAAGGCCAGCACCTTGGCCGGCAGCTCACGGCCTTCGGCATTGCGGATGTTCCAGTGCGGGCGGATGGAGACGTGCAGCACGATGGCGGGCGTGGGGGGCTATGCTGGCCGGGCAGTTTAGTCACATGACCCCGATGCCCATGACCGCGCCCCTGCCTGCCGACACCGATGACCTGCCCGCCCACCAGTCGGTGGACGTGTGGCGCTGCCGGCTGGGTGACGACGGGCAGGTGCACCAGCAGGCCGAAGAAGACGAGGTGGTGAGCGAACTGCCGGTGGCGCTGACCTTCAACGGCTTGTCGCATGCGGTGATGATGGCCACGCCCACCGAGCTGGAGGCGATGGCGCTGGGCTTTGCCCTGTCCGAAGGGCTGATCGCATCACCGGCCCAGTGCTACGGCATGGAGCTGAGCACCGGCCAGCTGGGCTGCGAGGTGGCGCTGGAAGTGGCGCAGCAGGCCTTCGTGCAACTGAAGCAGCGGCGCCGCGCGATGGAAGGGCGCAGCGGCTGTGGCCTGTGCGGCGTCGACAGCCTGGCCGCGCTGGACCTGCAGCCCGAGCCCTTGCCGCCCACACCGCCGGTGCCGCTGGCCGCGGTGCTGCGGGCCATGGGCCAGCTGGCCGAGCACCAGCCCACCAACCGGGCCACCGGCGGCTGCCATGCCGCCGGCTGGGCCATGCCCGACGGCACGCTGCAGTGGGCGATGGAAGACGTGGGCCGCCACAACGCGCTGGACAAGCTGATCGGCCGGCTGGCGCAGCGGCGGCTGCTGGGCACGCCGGGGTTCGTGGTGATGTCCAGCCGCGCCAGCTACGAGCTGGTGCGCAAGTGCGCCCGCGTGGGCATCGGCACCCTGGCCACGGTGTCGGCGCCCAGCACGCTGGCGGTGCGCATCGCGCAGCAGGCCGGGCTGGTGCTATGGGGCTTCAGCCGCGGCCGGCAGGCGGTGCGTTATGCGGGCGGCTCGCCCGAGGTGGCGCCGGGCACCGCCGGCTGAGCGGGCTGCGCCGTCTCCTGCAGCACCAGGGTCGGCCGCTTCCACAGCGGCAGCCCGGCCGCCGGCAGCGCCTGCAGGATCTTGAACAGCAGCGCGCTCTTGACGCCATAGCTTTGCCGCGGCGAGCTGACGAAGCCGGTGGCGTTGAACACCACGTTGCCCGCCGCGTCCACGCCGTCCAGCTGCACGTTGGGTGCGGGCGTGTCCAGCACGTCGGGGTGGTCGACGAAGGCCTGCAGCAGGATCTCGCGCGCGCGCTCGGTGTCGGTGTCCAGCGGCATCGGCAGCTTGATCTGCACCAGGCCCTGCGGGCTCTGGTGCGTTACGTTGCGAACCACCTTGGTGATGAACTCCGAGTTGGGCACGATCACCGTCGAGCGGTCGCCCATCTGGATCTCGGTGGCACGCACGTTGATGCGGCGGATGTCGCCTTCCACCCCGCCCAGCGCCACCCAGTCGCCCACCTTCACCGGCCGCTCGGCCAGCAGGATCAGGCCCGAGACGAAGTTGCTGACCACCGCCTGCAGACCGAAGCCGATGCCCACCGACAGCGCACTGGCGATCCAGGCCACCTTGTCCAGCGCCAGGCCGATGGCCGACAGCCCCAGGCCGATGGACACCACCGTGCCCAGAAAGCCCAGCAACGTGGCCACCGAGGCGCGCATGCCTTCGTCCAGCGAGGTGGTGGGCAGGAAGCGGTCGGAAAACCAGTGCTTGACCGCCCGCAGCACCACCGTGGCCAGCAGGAACACCAGCACCGCCTGCAGCACCGCCGTGGGCCGCAGCTGCAGCTCGCCCACGGTGATGCCGTTGCGCAGCTGGTCGGTGCGGCGCAGCAGGTCGGCCGGGCCTTCGCCAAAGGGCGCCAGCACCAGCACCAGGGCCACCAGTGCCGTGGTCAGCCGCAGCGCGCCCGACAGCAGCACCGCTGCCTGCCGGCGCAGGCGGCTGCCTGGCGTCTGGCCCTCGGCAGCTTCGTCGGCGGCGGCGGCGCGGGTGCCCAGCCAGGCGGTGGCCACGTCGTCGATCAGCGCGTCCAGCACGAAGGCCGTCATCGCCAGCACCGCGATCCAGCTCACCTGCCGCACCACGAAAGCGCCCAGCGCCACATAGCCCACCAGGATGGCCAGCACGCTGGCGGCCAGCAGCGTGCGCGCGAAAAAGAGCGCCAGCGTCATCCACGCGGGGCGCGGCAGGTATTCGTGCTCGTCGCGCACCGCATGCGAATGCAGGCGCAGCCGCTCGCCGCGGCGCACGGTGTGGGCCAGCAGCAGGCCCAGCAGCAGCGCATACACGCCGTTGATGGCCACTTCGGTGGCCAGGCTGGTCTGCACCTGCGTGCCCACCCGCTGCACCACCCAGCCGATGAAGATCAGCGCGCCGATGTAGGTGGGATGCCAGCGCAGGCCGGTGGCCACGTCGTCGGGCAGCGGCAGCAGCCGCCATGAAGGCCGCCTGGCCGCCAGCAGCGCCGAGCCGATGCCGGCCACATAGGCCGAAAAGCACATCGCGCCCACCATGCTGCCCAGCAGCTCGCGCAGCGGATCGGCATCGGGCAGCGTCCACACGATGCCGCGCATCACCGCATAAGCGGCCAGGCCGGGCACCAGCATGGCCAGCAGCGCCTGCGCCACCGCATACAGCGAGCGGCGCACCCGGCCCGAAGGCGTGCGCTCGGCCGTCAGCGCCACCAGCCGGGCGCTGAGCCAGCGCCGCAGGCCGAACACCACCAGCACCATTGCGCACAGGCCGGCCCACGCACCGGCCGGCGTGGCCGCCGCGGCCGTGGCCAGCGTGCCGCCCAGCTGCTGCAGCCGCTGCAGGTCGCGCGGGGCATTGAGCCGCAGTTCGGCCCAGAACGAGGGCGAGAGGATGGAGTCGGTGCGCTCGAACAGCGCGGCGCGGAAACGGTCGCGTCGCTCGTCGG
>NZ_CAXFDV010000527.1:0-10326 GCF_964001545.1 uncultured Aquincola sp. | reverse complement strand
GTGGACGTGGTGCTGTGCTCCGAGCTGATGGAAGCCGGCCGCGCGGTGCAGCGTGGCCTGGTGACGCCGCAGCGCACCACCCTCATCACCTCCACCCACCGGGTGTACGCCATCGCCGAAAAAGCCGCGATGGGCGACGGCCGGGTGAACGACGAGGTGCTGCTGCAGCATGCCAAGGCAGCGGCGCAGAAGCTGGTGAGCTTCGACATGGCGCGCACCGCCGAAGCCAGCGGCAGCGTGATCAGCGCGGTGCTGTTCGGTGCGCTGTGCGGCGTGGGCGCCCTGCCCTTTTCGCGCGCCGACTTCGAGGCCACCATCGAACGCGGTGGCGTGGGCGTCAAGCCCAGCCTCAAGGCCTTTGGCCGCGGCTGCCAGGCAGCGCTGGGCCAGGACGCACCGGCGGCCGAACCCGCGGCCGACGTGCCTGCGCCGGCCCCCCAATCTGCCGCCGTGGCCGCGCTGCTGCAGCGGCTGGCGCGTGAACACCGTCCGCCTTGCCACCACGTGGTGCGCGAAGGCGTGCGCCGGCTGATCGACTACCAGGACACGGCCTATGCCGCGCTCTACCTCGACCGCCTGGCCGCGCTGGTGCAACAGGCCGGCGCCGAAGACGACACCCTGGTGCGCGAGACCGCCCGTCACCTGGCGCTGTGGATGTCGTACGAAGACACCATCCGCGTGGCGGACCTGAAGACCCGCGACAGCCGCTTCCAGCGCGTGCAGGGCGAGGTGCGGGCCAAGGCCGACCAGCAGCTGCACATCCACGAGTTCATGCACCCGCGCATCGAAGAGGTGTGCGAAACCCTGCCGGCCGCCCTGGGCCGCTGGCTGGCCCGGCCGCATGCGCTGCACCGGCTGGTGGCCCGCTTCACGCGGGAAGGGCGGGTGATCCGCACCTCCAGCCTGCGCGGCTTTGCGCTGCTGTGGCTGCTGTCGCGCTGGCGCGTGGCCCGCCGCAGCACGCTGCGCTACGTGCAGGAGAACCAGCGCATCGAGCACTGGCTGCAGCGGGTGCAGGCGCTGGCCGCCAGCCACCCGGCGCTGGCGCTGGAAGTGGCGCGGCTGCAGCGGCTGGTCAAGGGCTATGGCGACACCCATGCCCGCGGCCTGCGCAACTACCAGACGCTGCTGGGCGTGCTGGACCGCCACGGCGCCACGCTGGCCCCGGCGCAGCTGGCCCGGCTGCGCGATGCCGCGCTGGCCGACGAACACGGCAAGGCCCTGCAAGCCGCGCTGCAACAACAGGCGCTGCACGCCTGAGCCCCGGAGATACCGCATGACCACCGCCACGCCACGGCATTTCCGCCGCGCGCACCGCATCCGCTTCTCGGAATGCGATCCCGCCGGCATCGTTTTCTACCCGCAGTACTTCGTGATGTTCAACGACCTGCTGGAAGCCTGGGTCGACCAGCTGCTGCCCGACGGCGGCTTTGCCGGCTACATCCTGGGCCGCCGGCAGGGCATGCCCTCGGTGCGCATCGAGGCCGACTTCAAGGCCATCAGCCGCATGGGCGACGACGTGACGCTGACGCTGGACGTGGCCCACCTCGGCAGCCGCTCGCTGGTGCTGGAGCTGGCCTGCCGTGGCAGCGACGGCCAGCTGCGCATGCAGGCCCGCCAGACCCTGGTGACCACCTCGCTGGTCACGCACGAAGCCATTCCCATCCCCCTCGAACTGCGCCACGCGCTGGAGGCACATTGATGAAGATCGTCTGCATCGGCGGCGGCCCCGCCGGCCTGTACTTCGGCCTGCTAATGAAGCTGCAGGACCCCAGCCACGAGGTGGTGGTGGTCGAACGCAACCGCCCCTACGACACCTTCGGCTGGGGCGTGGTGTTTTCTGATGCCACGGTGGACCACCTGCACGAGGCCGACCCGGTGTCGGCCCGCAGCATCGCCGACGAGTTCTCGCGCTGGGAAGACATCGAGGTGCACTTCAAGGGCCGGGCCATCCGCACCACCGGCCACGGCTTCATCGGCATCGGCCGCAAGCGGCTGCTCAACATCCTGCAGGCGCGCTGCGAAGAAGTGGGCGTGCAGCTGGTGTTCGAGACCACCGTGACCGACGACCAGGCCATCGCGCGCCAGTACGGCGCCGATCTGGTGATTGCCAGCGACGGCATCAACAGCCCCACCCGCACCCGCTACGCTGCGACCTACCAGCCCGACATCGACACCCGGCACTGCCGCTTCGTGTGGCTGGGCACGCGCAAGGTGTTCGACGCCTTCAACTTCCTGTTCGTCGAGACCGAGCATGGCTGGTTCGCGGCCCATGCCTACCGCTTCGAGAACGGGCTGTCCACCTTCATCGTGGAAACGCCCGACGACTGCTGGCACAAGAGCGGGCTGCACGAGATGAGCCAGGAAGAAGGCATCGCCTTCTGCGAGCGGCTGTTCGCGCCCTGGCTCGATGGCCAGCCGCTGATCAGCAATGCCACGCACCTGCGCGGCTCGGCCATCTGGATCCGCTTCCCGCGGGTGATCTGCGGCGGCTGGGTGCATTGGAACGGCGACATACCGGTGGTGCTGATGGGCGATGCCGCCCACACCGCGCACTTCTCCATCGGCTCGGGCACCAAGCTGGCGCTGGAAGACGCGATCGAGCTGGCGCGCTGCCTGAAGGGCGCACAAGGCGACCTGCGCGCCGGCCTGGCCCATTACCAGGAGGTGCGCAGCGTGGAGGTGCTGAAGATCCAGAACGCCGCGCGCAACTCCACCGAATGGTTCGAGAACGTGCGCCGCTATGCCGGTCTGGCGCCCGAGCAGTTCACCTACTCGCTGCTCACGCGTTCGCAGCGCATCTCGCACGAGAACCTGCGCCTGCGCGACCCGGCCTGGGTGGCCGGCTATGAACGCTGGCTGGCCGGCCAGGCCGGGGTGAGCGTGGCCGACACGCAGCCTGCCCCGCTGCCGATGCTCACGCCTTTCCCGGTGCGTGGCCTGACGCTGCGCAACCGCGTGGTGGTATCGCCCACGCTGCTGCAGGCCGCGGCCGACGATGGCGTGGCCGGCGACTTCCACCGCATGTACCTGGGCAGCCGGGCGCTGGGCGGCGCCGGCCTGGTGATGATGGAGATGACCGCGGTGACGCCCGAGGGCCGCATGACCCGCGCCGACACCGGGCTGTGGAATGCCGAGCAGCAGGCCGGCATCGCGGCGATTGCCGACTTCATCCACCGCCACACGCCGGCCCGTTTCGGTCTGCAGCTGGGCCATGCCGGCCGCCGCGGCGCGGTGCAGCCGGGGTGGGAGCCGGCCGACCAGCCGCTGGCCGAGGGCTGGCCCCTGCTGTCGGCTTCGGCCCTGGCCTACAAGCCCGGGGTGTCTGCCGTGCCCGCGGCCATGGACCGCGCGCAGATGGACGCGGTGCGCGACGCGTTTGTGGCCGCCACCCGCCGCGCCGCCGAGGCCGGCGTCGACTGGCTGGAGCTGCAGGCCGGCCACGGCTTTTTGCTGTCCAGCTTCCTGTCGCCGCTGACCAACCAGCGCGACGACGAGTACGGTGGTTCGCTGGCCCAGCGCCTGCGCTACCCGCTGGAAGTGTTCGCGGCCATGCGTGCCGCCTGGCCGGCCGACCGGCCGATGTCGGTGCGCCTGTCGGCCACCGACTGGGCCGAAGGCGGCACCACGGTGGACGACGCCATCGAGATGGCCCGGCAGTTCAAGCAGGCCGGCGCCGACCTGGTGGACGTGTCCACCGGCGAGGTGACGCCCGACCAACGTCCGGTGTATGGGCGCCTGTATCAAACGCCAATGGCCGACCGCATCCGCAACGAAGCGCAGGTGGCCACCATCGCCGTCGGCGCCATCACCGAGGCCGACCAGGTCAACAGCGTGATCGCCTCCGGCCGCGCCGACCTGTGCGCCATCGGCCGCCCCTTCATGAGCGACCCGGCCTGGCTGCACCGCGAGCTGGTGCGCCTGGGCCGCGGCGGCGTGGCCTGGCACCCGGCCATCGAGCCGGCGCGCACGCAGTTCGAGCGCGTGCTGGCCAAGCCCCTGGTTTCTTCCCCCGCGACCCCCGCCTGAGCAGGAGCCCTGCGATGACCCAAGCCAACTACGACCAATACCGCGAATCGGTGGCCGGCCGCGCCGACGTGGCCGACTCGCCCGAGCTGCTGGCCTACTACGCCGAGCTGGACCGGCTGAAGACCGGCGCGCTGTGGACCGTGGCCAACAAGATCGAGCCCTGGCAGCCGCAGTCGGCCTCGGTGCCGGTGCTGTGGCGCTACCGCGACCTGCGTGAGCACGTGCTGCGCTCGGTCGACCTGGTGACGCCCGAGAAGGCCGGCCGCCGCGTGGTGTACCTGGACAACCCTGGCCGCCGCGACGTCTCCGCCGCCGTGGGCTGGCTGTATGCCGGGCTGCAGGTGATGAAGCCGGGCGAGCGTGCTTCGGCCCATGCGCATGCGGCTTCGGCGCTGCGCTTCATCATGGAAGGCAGCGGCGCCTACACCATCGTCGACGGCCACCAGGTGACGCTGGCCGCCCGCGACTTCGTGATCACGCCCAACGGCACCTGGCACGAGCATGGCGTGGCGGAAGACGGCACGCCCTGCATCTGGCAGGACGGGCTGGACATTCCGCTGGTCAACGCGATGGAGGCCAACTTCTACGCGGTGCACCCCGACCTGCACCAGGCCGTGACGCGCCCGGTGAACGACCTGATGGCCGCCTGGGCCGGCGCCGGTCTGCAGCCGCAGCAGCACGGCTGGACCAAGCCTTACTCGCCGCTCTTCAAGTACGAATGGGCGGCCACCTACGAGGCCCTGGTGCGCCAGGCCGCGGTGACCGACGGCAGCCCCTTCGACGGCGTGCTGATGAACTACGTGAACCCGCTGACCGGCGGGCCGGTGATGCAGACGGTGGGCGCCTCGATGCAGCTGCTGCGCGCTGGCGAGCACACCAAAGCCCACCGCCACACCGGCAGCTTCCTGTACCAGGTGGCCAAGGGCCAAGGCTGGTCGGTGATCAACGGCCAGCGCTTCGACTGGCAGGAGCGCGACATCTTCTGCGTGCCTTCGTGGGCCTTCCACGAACACGCCAACGCCAGCGGCAGCGAAGACGCCTGCCTCTTCGCCTTCCATGACCTGCCCACGATCAACGCCCTGGGCCTGTACCGCGAACAGGCGCTGGCCGAGAACGGCGGCCACCAACCGGTGACGGGCTGACGCCCTCGCCTGCTTCTTCACCTCATCGGAGACCCTTCACATGCGACTCGTCACCTACCGCGCCGACATCCTGGCCGCCGCCCGCCTGGGCGCCATCGTCGATCAACAGGTCGTGGACCTGGCGCTGCTGGCCGCCCAGCGCGGCCAGAGCCTGCCGGCCGACATGCTGGACTTCATCGACCTGGGCCCGCAGGCCGTGCGCAGCACCACCGAGCTGCTGGCCTCGTTCGAAGGCCGCTTCCCGGCCGGCACCAGCTGGCCGCTGGCCAATGTGAAGCTGCTGGCGCCGATCCCGCGGCCGCGCAAGAACATCTTCGGCATCGGCCTGAACTATGTGGAGCACGTGGCCGAATCGGCCCGCACGCTGGACACCTCGAAGGATCTGCCCAAGCAGCCGGTGATCTTCTCCAAGCCGCCCACCACCGTCATCGGCCCCGGCGACGCCATCGAGCACAACGCCAAGATCACCCAGCAGCTGGACTGGGAAATCGAGCTGGGCGTGGTCATCGGCACCCGCGCCAAGCGTGTGGCGGTGGAAAAAGCCTTGAGCTACGTGTTCGGCTACACCGTGATCATCGACATGAGCGCACGCGACTGCCGCCGCGCCGGCCAGTGGATCTATTCCAAGGGCCAGGACACCTATGCGCCCATGGGTCCGTGCATCGTCACCGCCGACGAGATCCCCGATCCGCAGACGCTGGACCTGAGCCTGACGGTCAACGGCATCACCAAGCAAAGCGCCAACACCCGCCACATGCTGTTCAAGGTGGACGAGCTGATCGCCGACCTGAGCGCCGGCATCACGCTGGAGCCGGGCGACATCATTGCCACCGGCACGCCCGATGGCGTGGGCGCCGGCCGCGGCCCGCAGGAATGGGTGTGGCCGGGCGACGTGATCGAAGGCCAGGTGCAGGGCATCGGCCGCCTGCGCCACCCGGTGGTGGCGGTCTGAGGTGGGGGCGCGGCATGCTGCAGCTCCCCACCTTCAAGGCCGCGGCCGTGCAGGCCGCGCCCGTCTTCCTGGACACCGACGCCACGGTGGACAAGGCCTGCCGGCTGATCGCCGAGGCTGCCGCCCACGGCGCGCGGCTGGTGGCCTTTCCGGAAGTGTTCGTCTCGGGCTACCCGTACTGGAGCTGGGTGATGAACCCGATCGACGGCAGCCCGTGGTTCGACAGGCTGGCTCGCTCGGCCATCGAGATTCCGGGGCCGGAGATCCGCAAGATCGCGCAGGCCGCGGCACGCCACCGCATCCATGTGGTCATCGGCGTCAACGAGCGGCATCCGCAGAGCATCGGCACCATCTACAACACGCTGGTCACCATCGGCGAAGACGGCCGCCTGCTGGGCCGCCACCGCAAGCTGGTGCCCACCTGGGCCGAGAAGCTCACCTGGGCGCCGGGCGATGCCTCGGCGCTGCGGGTGCACGACACGCCCATCGGCAAGCTGGGGGCGCTGGCCTGCGGCGAGAACACCAACACGCTGGCGCGCTTCTCGCTGCTGGCGCAGGGCGAGCTGGTGCACGTGGCCAGCTACATCGCGTTGCCGGTGGCGCCCAAGGACTACGACATGGCCGAGGCCATTCGCCTGCGCGCGGCGGCCCACAGCTTCGAGGGCAAGCTGTTCACGGTGGTGTCGTGTTCCACCGTGTCGAGCGAGATCGTCGACGCCATGGCCGCCACCCACCCCGAGGCGCGTGAGCTGCTGGCCCGGCCCAACAGCGCGTTCTCGGGCTTCATCGGGCCCGACGGCCGCGTGATCGGCCAGCCGCTGATCGACGTCGAAGGCATCGCCTATGCCGAGATCGACCTCGGCAAATGCCTGCAGCCGCGGCAGATGCACGACATCACCGGCCACTACAACCGCTTCGACATCTTCGACCTGCGCGTCAACCGCCAGCCGCTGGCGGCGGCGCGCTTCATCGACCCCGCCAGCGCCGATGCGCTGCAGGGCCTGGACCTGACCGTGAGCCCGGAGGCCTCCGCATGAGCTTCGACTTCGTTGCCCGCCCCATCCGCGTGGGGCAGATCGTGCCTTCGTCCAACACGACGATGGAAACCGAAATCCCTGCGCTGCTGCGCGCGCGGGAGCACGTGGCGCCCGAGCGCTTCACCTTCCACTCCAGCCGCATGCGCATGAAGAAGGTGGTGAAGGAAGAGCTGGAAGCCATGGACCGCGACAGCGACCGCTGCGCGCTGGAGCTGTCGGACGCCAAGGTCGATGTGCTGGGCTATGCCTGCCTGGTGGCCATCATGAGCATGGGCCTGGGCTACCACCGCCAGTCACAGGCGCGGCTGCAGCTGGCCACCGAGACCAATGGCAACGCCGCCCCGGTGGTGACCAGCGCCGGCGCGCTGATCGACGGCCTGCATGCGATGGGCATGAAGCGGGTGAGCGTGATCTGCCCCTACATGAAGCCGCTGACGAAGCTGGTGGTCGACTACATCGAGCACGAAGGCGTGGAGGTGAAGGACTACGTGGCGCTGGAGATCCCCGACAACCTGGCGGTGGCGGCGCAGAACCCGGCCAACCTGCTGGAGATCTACCAGCGGCTGGACCGCAGCGGCATCGACGGCATCGTGCTGTCGGCCTGCGTGCAGATGCCTTCGCTGCCTTCCATCCAGAAGGTGCAGGATGCGTCGGGCATTCCCACGCTGTCGGCCGCGGTGGCCACCACCTGGCAGATGCTCAAGCAGCTGAACCTGCCCACGCACATCCCGGGTGGCGGGGCCTTGCTCAGTGGGCGCTATTGACGCGCTGCCCGCGGCGCCGCCCCAAGAGGGCGGCTTCGTCGCCCAGTACCTGCCGGCGCTGCTGACGCAGGCCGCCGCCCACCTGGTGGGCGACTTTGCCGAGCAGGTGCGGGCGGCGGGCCTGTCGGTGCTGGAGTGGCGGGTGCTGGCCACGCTGGCCGATGGCGGCCCGGTGCCGCTGGGCCTGCTGGCCCGCCGCGCGGCCACCAAGCAGCCCACACTCACGCGGCTGATCGACCGCCTGGCGCAACAGGCGCTGGTGCTGCGCGAGCCCGACCCCCAAGACCGCCGCCAGACCCTGCTGCGCATCACCCCCGCTGGCCACACCACGGTGCGCCGGCTGATCGAACAGGCGCAAGCCCACCAGCAGCAACAGCGCCAGCAGTTCGGCGACGCCCGCTGGCGGCAGTTGGTGGGGCTGCTGCAGGCGCTGGTGCCGGAGGTGGCGGGTGGAGCGGGGAGTGCAGTGCCGAACGGGCCGCTTTGACAGGCGGATCGGCGCTCGCTACATATCAGCCACCATGTCCCAGCAACGCCAACGCCCCGATGTCGTGATGCCGACCGCGGAGGAAGACCGCGCCATCACCGCAGCCGCCAACGCCGACCCTGACGCGCCACCCCTGACGCCGGCTCAGCTCAAGGCCATGGTGCCGGCACCGTCGTCAGACTCAGACGCCGCGCATTCAGTGGGTCCTGACTGCGGTTGAAGGGCGATAACTGGTCAACAAGCGGACTCAAGAATCCGAAGCTCCACATGCAGCCCCGCTGCCGTCGCCATGTTCACCAGGGCGTCGAGCCCGAAGCGGTCGATCTTGCCGCGCACGAGGTCAGACACCCGCGGCTGCGTGACGCCGAACAGTTCAGCGGCTTGCGCCTGACTGATGCGGCTCTGAGCAAGGCGATCCTTCAAGGCCGTCATGAGCGCTGCGCGCAGCTTCATATTCTCGGCCTGCTCGGGCGTGTCCTCGATGGCGTCCCACACGCTGGCAAAGCGTTGCTTGGTCATGACTTCAACTCCTGCATCAACTCGCGGAAGCGCCGCGTCGCCAGGTCGAGGTCGGGAGGGCTGGTCCTTTCGGTCTTCTTTTGAAAGCAGTGGAGCACATACACGGCATCCGCCAGCTTCGCGACGTAGATCACCCGGAAAATCCCGTGAGCGTCGCGGATGCGGATTTCCCGCACGCCAGCGCCTACCGTGTTCATCGGCTTCCAGTCGTCCGGATCCAAGCCGTTCTGCACACGGTCAAGCTGATACCCGGCCTCTCGCCGAGCATCCAGCGGGAAGGCTCGCAGGTCGTCCAGCGCACTTCCCCGAAACTCGACGGGCTTGGTCTGGTTCACACAGCAAATATACAAAAACTTGTATGCGAGCGCAACCGCAGCTGAGCTTGCGACCTGGTTCTGAAGCTTGGACCCTGCCAACCTGAGGGCGCGCGCTTCGACAAGGACGCCGGCTACCCCGGCCGCCGCATCTCGAACCGCGCGGCCGCCGTGACCTCGAAGTAGTCGGCCGGGCCGCCGCCGCGCAGGATGGGGGCGGCGGCGGTGTCGTAGGTGCCGTCGGGGCCGCTCAGCAGTGTCGGGTCGATGTGCACCATCACCACCTCGCCCAGCACCATCCAGGTGTCCAGCGGGCGGCCCTGGCGGTCGTGCAGGCGCTGCACCTGCAGCACCTCGCATTCCAGGTTCACCGGGCTCTCGGCCACCGCCGGGGCCTGCACTTGCGTGCTGGCGCGCGGCGTCAGGCCGCACAGCGTGAACTCGCTGGTGCCGGGCGGTGCGTCGATGCTGGAGTGGTTGACCGCCTCGGCCAGCGCCCGGGTGGCCAGGTTGCACACGAACTGGCCGCTGCGCTGGGCATGGCGCACCGTGTCCTTGTGGCCGACGCTGGAAAACGCCACGATGGGCGGCCGGTAGTTGAAGACGTTGAAGAAGCTGTAGGGCGCCAGGTTGGCCACGCCCGTTTCGCTGAGCGTGGAAATCCAGCCGATGGGCCGCGGGCCCAGGATGGCGGCCAGCGGATCGTGGCGCAGGCGGTGGCCCTGGGCCGGCGCATAGGAATGGCGCGTGGTCATGACAATCGCAACAGGGGTGGCGGCCCCGGAGGCCAGGAGCGCCCAGTGTGCGGGCCGCTCAGCCGTCTGCAGCGCAAGCGGGCGCGCCGGCGGCAAGAAGCTGCCAGGCGCGGATAGCCGCTGCAGCCAGTGGACGTTGGGTCGTTGCAGGCCGCGCCTGGCGGGGTGAGGCACCATCGGCCCTGCATGACCTCTACCCCCGCCCTGCCCCAGACGCCGCCTGCGCCCCGCACCGACACCGCGCTGGCCTGGTTCTTCGTGCTGGTATGGGGCTCAGGCTACCTGGCCAGCAAGACGGGGCTGCAGTACGCCGCGCCCTTCACCTTT
>NZ_CAXFDV010000526.1:0-9128 GCF_964001545.1 uncultured Aquincola sp. | reverse complement strand
GGCCGGTGAGTCCACCACGAACACGTCGCGCTTCTTGCCGCTGACCGGCAAGGCCACGCCCAGCCGGGCGGCCAGCGGCGCTGACCACGCACCGGCCGACAGCAGCACGGCCTGCGTGGCGGCCATGCGCTGGCCGTCGGCGCAAAGCACGGCCGCGACCCTGCCTTGCCCGTCGTGCTCGAAGTCCACCGCATCGGCCTGCACGAAGCGCGCGCCGCAGGCCACCGCCTTGCGCTTGAACGCCTGGTGCAGCGCCGGGCCGTCGAACCAGCCTTCGCCGCTGGCGCCCCAGGCGCCGAGCGCAATGCCTTCGGTGTTGAGCCAAGGAAAGCGCTCGCGCAGCTCGGCGGGCGCCAGCAGCCGCACGTCGGCGCCATGGCTCAGCTGCAGCGCATGGTTGGCGCGCATCGCCGGCACACCGGCTTCGGTGGCCAGGTACAGGTAGCCGGCTTCGGTGAGACCGATGCGCGGCGGCGGCTCGTCGGCCAGCGCCAGCTCGTCGGCCAGCCGGCGCAGGAAGCGGATGCTCCAGGCCGACAAGGCGATGTTGATCGGCGTGCTGAACTGCTGGCGGATGGAGCTGGCCGACAGCGCACTCGACGCCTGCGTGTAGCGCAGGTCGCGCTCGATCACCACGGCGGGCAGGCCATGGTCGCGGGCCAGGAAACAGGCGGTGGCGGCACCCATCACGCCGCCACCCACGATGACGATGGGTGCTTGCATGGCCACCAGTCTAGGATGGCCGAACCACCGACAAGCAGGAGACAGGGATGCCCAGCATGCAGGCCGCCACCCGGTGGCACATCGCGCTGTTCGCGGCCGGGGTGGCCGGCTTGATCGCGATCACGGCCGGGGCCGAGACCGCCGCGGCGGCCGACGAGGCCGCGGGCTACGTGCAGTTCGTCGAAGACTTCACTGCCAACTGCGTGGCGCGCAACGGCGTGCAGCTGCAGGTCAGGAACACCCACCCCAGCCGCAAGATCCGCGTGTGGCTGGACCGCGTGCAAATGGGCGTGGGCACCGGCGACCGATCACGCACCGAGCTGCCGCCCGGCGCCGAGCCCGAGCCGCTGGGCTGCTCACGCACGCTGACCGGCACGCAGGAATGGCGGCTGGTGCGGGCCCAGTTCGTTGACTGAATCAACCAAGCCGGCTAAGCGCGCCGCGCCGCCCAGTAGGTGGCACCGGCTGCGCCGTAGCGCTCGGCATGCGGCTCGTCGCGGTCCAGCTCGAAGCGGTCGCCCGGCTGCAGGTGCCGGGTCTGGCCGCGGGCGGTGAGCCACATCTCGCCCTGCACCACCAGCGCCTGCACCGCGAACGGGTGGCCGTGGTCGTCCACCACCTGGCCGGCAGGCCACACCCGCTCCAGCACCTCGGGGTAGCCGCGTTCGCGGGCTTCGGCGGCAAAGGTTTCGAAGGTGGGCAGGCTCATGCGGTACTCCAGGCGCGGCAGGCGCATCGCGATTCTGGCCCTGGCGGGCCGCGGGCGTCAGATGGCCAGCGGATCGACGTCCACCGCCCAGCGCAGCACGCCCTTGTGCACGCTGCGCAGCGCATGCAGCTGCGGCAGCCAGGCGGCCAGCAGCCGCTGCAGCGCCACGCGGGAGGGCGACTCCACCAGCATCTGCATGCGGTCCACATCGGCCACGCGGGCCACCGGCGGCGGCACCGGCGGGTACAGCGTCACACCGGCTGCGTCGGCCATGGCCTGGGCCAGCTCGGAAGCCGCCCGCAGAAAGCCCTGCGCGATGCTGGCTTCGCGCGCTTCGGCCCGCAGCAGCGCCAGGCTGCTGAAAGGCGGCAGCCCGGCCGATTGGCGCTCTTCCAGCTGGCTGGCGGCAAAAGCCTGGTAGTCGTGCTTGCGCAGCGCGGCGTACAGGGGGTGCTGCGGATGCCAGCTCTGCACCCACATCTCGCTGCGCGCGGCCTGTTGCGCATCGCGGCCGGCGCGGCCGGCGGCCTGCATCAGCAGCGCGAAGAGGCGCTCCGGCGCACGGAAGTCGCTGGCGAACAAGGCGCTGTCGGGGTTCACCGCCGCCACCAGCGTGATGTGCCGGAAGTCGTGGCCCTTGGCGATCATCTGTGTGCCCACCAGCACGTCCACGTCGCCCGCATGCACGGCGCCCAGCTGCGCTTCCAGCGAGCCCTTGTGCCGCGTGGTGTCGGCATCGATGCGGGCCACGCGGGCACCGGGCAGCAGTTGCGCGATCTGCTCTTCCAGCCGCTCGGTGCCGCGGCCCAGCGGCGCGATGTCGAGGTTGCCGCAGTCGGGGCAGGCACGCGGCACCCGTTCGCTGAAACCGCAGTGATGGCAGCGCAGGCTGCGGTCGCCCTTGTGGAACACGCGCCAGGCGCTGCAATGGGGGCAGCCGCTTTTCCAGCCGCAGGCGGTGCAATGCAGCACCGGCGCATAACCGCGGCGGTTGAGGAACAGCAGGCTTTGCTCGCCGCGCTCGATGCGCTCGGCCACCGCGTCCACCAAAGCGGGCGCCAGCGCCGGCGTCGGGGTGCCGCGCTGGCGGGGCAGCGTGTTCATGTCGAACAGCCGCACCCGCGGCAGCACGCCGCCGCCGATGCGCTGCGACAGCGCCAGCCGGGTGTAACGGCCCTCCTGCACGCGCTGCCAGGTTTCCAGCGAGGGCGTGGCCGAGCCCAGCACCACCGGCACACCTTCCAGGTGGCCGCGGTACACCGCCAGGTCGCGGGCCGAATAACGCGCACCTTCCTGCTGCTTGAAGGAGGGGTCGTGCTCTTCGTCGGCCACGATCAGCCCCAGCCGCGGCAGCGAGGCGAACACCGCCAGCCGTGTGCCCAGCACCAGGTCGGCCTCGCCCAGGTGGGCCAGCAGCCAGTGCTGCAGCCGCTGCGCGGGCGTGAGCGCGCTGTGCAGCGACACCAGCCGCCGGCCGGCAAAGCGCTGCGCCAGCCGCGCTTCCAGCTGCGGCGTGAGGTTGATCTCGGGCACCATCACCAGCACCTGCCGGCCGGCGGCCAGCGCCGCCTCGGCCGCATGCAGGTAGACCTCGGTCTTGCCGCTGCCCGTCACGCCGTGCAGCAGATAGGTACCGGCCGCTGCGGCGATGGCATCGACGGCAGCCTGCTGCTCGTCGTTGAGCGGCGGGGCTTGCGCGGCGGCAGGCGGGCCGGCCTGGGCCACGCTCGATCCGGCGCCGATGGTGGGCGCGCCCAGGGCCTCCCGGGCGGCCGCGGGTTCGGGCGTCTCAGCGGCTTGGTGGGCCGCCGTGTCAGCCATGGCGGCGGCGGGGCTGGCGCCACCGGCGCGCCGACCGGGCCGGGCCGGGGCAGCCGGCTTGCGCAGGCGCGCCACCCGGCGGGCCAGCTGCACGTCGTCCAGCTTGCGCAGCTCGGGCGGCAGCACCGCCAGCGCCAGCTCGCCCAGCCCCCGCTGGTAGTAGGCAGCGGCAAAGCTCACCAGCTGCCGCCAGGGTTCGCCCAGCGGCGGCAGCGCGGACAGCACCTCACGCACCGGGCGCAGCTCGGCGGGCGCTTCCAGGTCCCGCGGCCGGTCCCACACGATGCCGGGCACATCGCGCCGGCCCAATGGCACGCGCACCAGCGTGCCGGGCCGCAGTGAGGCGCCCGCGGCGTAGTCCAGCGGCGCGCCCAGGCCGGTGTGCTGCGGCGTTTCCACCGCCACGGCCACCCTCGCGCCCGGCGAGTCAGCCAAGCGGCACCTCACTTGCGCCGCAAAGCTCGCGGTTGTGTGAGCGTTGCGCGCTAAGTGCTTGTGAGACAAGGCCTTTGTCCACTTGCCCAAACATTCTGTGGATAACTTTGTGCAAAAGCTGGAGGTAGATGCGCTAACTGCTTGATGCGCCGGGCAACAGCCCTGGATTGCCCAAGCTTGCAGCAACGCCTGCTTGTCGAAAAATCAACGACTTAGCGCTGCTGGTGGTGATTTGTGGCCCCGTGCGTCAAGCGAGCTTGACACAGCACCCCCAAGCCAATTTTTGGGGATAAGTCAAGCGGGGCAGGCCCTGTCAGCACCACACCCCCAAAGCGTGGGTGCTTGAACCACCGGCCGGGCACCTTTGTCTCGGCGGCGATTTGTCAATCAAGAACTTGCCCCATTTTTCTGTGGATAACTTTGTGCAGAAGCTGGAGGCAGCGGCGCTAACTCGTTGATCCGCAAGGCAGGTGCCCTAGCCTGCCGCATCTTGAGGCAGGCAAAAGAAATCAAGAAAATCAAAGACTTAGCTTGCAACTCCGAAAGTGCGATGGTAGGAAGTGACGACGCGTGACGCCCGATCGCACGGGCAGCGAAATGGGGATAAGTCAAGCCCCGGCGCACAAAATCTTGGGGGCCGCGTTTTCCCCAGCCGGCCGGGCTTGAAAACGTCCCGATCTGCGCTCTTGCAGCCGCCGGCCGAGTTGCCCCGAGTTTCTGTGGATATCTTTGTGAAGAAGCTGGAGGCAGCGGCGCTAAATGCTTGATTCATCAAGGGATTGCCCTAGGTTGCCCGCAAAAGCAGCAAAGCGCTATTTCGATTGAAAATCAACAACTTACAACGCCCCGCCTGGGCTGCCAAGGCGCTGGCCAAACGCCAGGAATGCGTCAGCCGAGATCGCCGCTTTGTTGATAAGTCAAGCGCCGGCGACGAATTCCACGGGCTATTGGACGGCGCGGCGCAGCGCGCGCGAGTGGCTGTGCACCTCGTCCACCAGAGCCGAGACGGCCTCGGGCGGGGTGTGCTGCGAGATGCCATGGCCCAGGTTGAACACGTGGCCGCCGCTCGCGGGCGTGCCGAAGCGGTCCAGCACCCGCCGAGCCTCGGCGCGCACCGCCGCCTCGCCCGCAAACAGCACCATCGGGTCGAGGTTGCCCTGCAGCGCCACCCGGTCGCCCACGCGGGCGCGGGCAGCGCCCAGGTCGGTCGTCCAGTCGAGGCCGATCACATCCGGGCCCAGGCCGGCGATCTGCTCCAGCCACTGGCCACCGCCCTTGGTGAACACGATGCAGGGCACGCGCTGGCCGTGTTCATCCTGACGCTTGAGCGCCTGCAGCACGCGCGCGGTGTAGGCCAGGCTGAAGGCCTGGAAGGGCCCGTCGGCCAGCACGCCACCCCAGCTGTCGAACAGCATCACGGCCTGGGCGCCGGCATCGATCTGCGCATTGAGGTACTGCGCCACCGCTTCGGCATTGATGGCCAGGATGCGGTGCAGCAGGTCGGGGCGCGCGTACAGCATCGTCTTGATGCGGCGGTAGTCGTCGCTGCCCGAGCCTTCCACCATGTAGCAGGCCAGCGTTAACGGGCTGCCCGAAAAGCCGATCAAGGGCACCCGGCCGGCCAGCGCCTGGCGGATGGAGCGCACCGCGTCGAACACATAGCGCAGCTTGTCCATGTCGGGCACGGCCAGCGCGGCCACGGCGGCCTCGTCGCGCACCGGGCTGGCGAAGCGCGGCCCTTCGCCCACCGCGAAGCTCAGGCCCAGGCCCATGGCGTCGGGCACGGTGAGGATGTCGGAGAACAGGATGGCCGCGTCCAGCGGAAAGCGCTCCAGCGGCTGCAGCGTCACTTCGGTGGCATAGGCGGGGCTGGTGGCCAGCCCCATGAAGCTGCCGGCCCGGGCGCGCGTGGCGTTGTACTCGGGCAGGTAGCGCCCGGCTTGGCGCATCAGCCACACCGGGGTGTGGTCGGTGGGCTGGCGCAGGCAGGCGCGCAGAAAGCTGTCGTTGAGGAGGGGGGCAGGCATCGGCCGATTATCACGGCCCACCGCGCGCGTGGGCAGCATCGCAAGAGGCGGGCCCACCAGCCCGGCCTACATCCGGCGCCGCGGCTCCTGCGCCTCGGGCATGGCCTGCCCCGCCAGCCAGGCGCGGGCCAGCGGCGTGGCGTCGGCCAGCTGCGCGGCCTGCCACACCAGCTCCGGCGGCACCACACGCGTGCCGCCGGGGGCGCTGGCCAGCCCCCGCGCCAGCTCGGCCGCGAACTCGGCCACCTTGGCGGCGCGTATCGGCAGGTCGCGCTGGGGCACCATAAACCGCAGCTGCGACAGCATCAACTCCGCCAAGCGCGTGAGCGGGCCACGCCCCTGAACACGCTGCGGCGCACGTGCCGGCCGCATGAACACCACATGCCGAAAACCCAGCGCGGCCACCGCCTGCTCGTCCAGCGTCGCCAGCCCGGCCTTGAGCGCATCGGGCATGCGCGCCGCATCGTGCGGCAGCACCACCAGCAGGTCGTCGATGCCCGCTTCGTGCAGGGCGGCGGCCACCGCCGGCAGGTCGTCCGGCATCGGCCGGTGCAAGGCGGCCTCGCGGCCATTGGCATGGCGTGGCGCGTCCAGCACCACCACGCCGGTGCGCGCCCCGAAGCTGGCCAGCGCCTGCGCATCGGGTGGCCAGGCCAGCGTGCGCATGCCACGCAGACTGGGCTGCAGCGGCTGCACGGTGGTCACGGCCACTTCGGCAAAGCCGCCCCGGCCGAGCAGTTGCTCCAGCACGGCGGCACCCAGCGACCCCGCAGCGCCAGCCACGATGGCGTGCCTGGCGGGGCCGTCCACCGGTCGCGGCCGGGCCTGGCCGGCACGCAGGGCCTGGTGCGTCAGGTCGGGGCCGGCGCTCATCGGGCGCTCGTGGAGGTGGGTTGCATGGGCCCAGTATCCGCCCCGGCGCCGGCCACGCGGGCGCGCGCACTGCTGGTTGGCCGGCGCGCTTGCAAATGCAGCGGGCGGTGCGCATATGCCGCTGCCACAACCCCGGGGTAGCATCCCCGCGCCAAGGAGGAGTTCCGATGACCATCACCCGATCGCGCGCACGTGCCGCGCTGGCCGCCGCGCTGCTGGGCGCTGCCGCGTTGCTGTCCGGCTGCGGCTACAACGACTTCCAGCGCATGGACGAAGAGGTGAAGGCCAGCTGGAGCGAAGTGCTCAACCAGTACCAGCGCCGCGCCGACCTCATTCCCAACATCGTCAACACGGTCAAGGGCGAGGCCAACTTCGAGCAGGAAACGCTGACGCGCGTGGTCGAGGCCCGCGCCAAGGCCACGTCCATCCAGGCCACGCCCGAGCTGATCAACAACCCCGAGGCATTCCAGAAATTCCAGGCGGCGCAGGGTGAACTCACCGGCGCGCTGAGCCGGCTGCTGGTGGTCAGCGAGCAGTACCCCAACCTGAAGGCCAACCAGGGCTTCCAGGACCTGCGGGTGCAGCTGGAAGGCACCGAGAACCGCATCACCGTGGCGCGCAACCGCTACATCAAGACGGTGGCCGACTACAACGTGCTGGCGCGCAGCTTTCCCACCAACCTGACGGCCAAGATCTTCAGCTACGAGGTCAAGCCCAGCTTCACGGTGCAGAACGAAGCGCAGATCTCGACGCCGCCGACGGTGGACTTCGGCAGCAAGCCTGCCGCGCCCGCCGCCTCGCGCTGAGGCGATGAGCGCCCTGGCGATGGACGGGACGGTGCAAGGGGGCACCGGCACGCTGCCCGTGTCCCGCAGCCGCGCGCTGCGCAGCATGTGGCTGGTGCTGCAGCTGCTGCTGATGCTGGTGTGCCCGGCCGGCCTGCTGCGCGCGCAGACGCTGCAGGCCGTGCCGCCGCTGAGCGCCCGCGTGATCGACCAGACCGGCACCCTCAGCCCCGCCCAGGCCGCCGCGCTTGAGACCAAGCTGGCCGACTTCGAGGCGCAGCAGGGTCCGCAGATCGTGGTGGTGATCGTGCGCAGCACGCTGCCCGAGGACATCACCGACTACACCCAACGCCTGGGCGACGCCTGGAAGATCGGCCGGCGCGACGTGGGCGACGGCCTGCTGCTGGTGGTGGCCAAGGACGACCGCAAGGTGCGCATCGCCCCGGCCAAGGCGTTGGAAGGTGCGGTGCCCGACCTGGCGGCGCGCCAGATCATCCAGCAGCACATCGCACCCGCCTTTCGCGCCGACGACTATGCGGGCGGCCTGAATGCCGCGGTGGACGCGCTGATGTCCCGCATCAAGGGCGAGCACCTGCCGGCGCCGGCCGGGCGTGAAGCACCGGCGCGCCAGAACGCCGACCCTGGCATGCAGTGGGAAGAACTGATGATGTTCTTCTTCGTCGGCGTGCCGGTGGTGGGCGCCGTGCTCACCGGCATCCTCGGCCGCAAGCTGGGCTCGGTGTTCACCGCGGGGGTGGCCGGCGGACTGGGCTGGTGGATGACCGCCAGCGTGCTGTTGGGCGCTTCGGTGGGGCTGGTGGCGCTGGTGCTGGTCGGGCTGCTGGGCATCGGCGCTGCGGGCCGCCGGCCCGGCCGCATCGGTCGCGGCGGCGGCATGGGCATACCGCCGATCATCCTCGGCGGTGGCGGTGGTGGCGCTGGCTGGAGCGGCGGGGGCGGCGGAGGCGGCTTCTCTTCCGGCGGTGGCGGCGACTTCGGCGGCGGCGGCGCCTCGGGGGACTGGTGATGCCGGCCCGACAAGGCTCCCGCTGGTTGCGCCTGCTGCGGCATCGCTGGCTGGACGAATCCGACGTCCACCGCGCGCTGGACGCGGCCGCCATGGCACGCCTGACGGCAAAAGTGACGGCCAGCGAAGCACGCCATACCGGCGAGATCCGCCTGGCCGTGGAGGCGGGGCTGCCGCTGTCTTATCTGTGGAAGGGGCTGACCGCCCGCGACCGGGCGGTGACGCTGTTCGGCAAGCTGCGTGTGTGGGACACCGAGCACAACAATGGGGTGCTGATCTACCTGCTGCTGGCAGACCACGCGATCGAGATCGTCGCCGACCGCGGCATTGCCCGGCTGGTCGACTCCACCGAGTGGCAGGCGGTGGTCAGCTCGATGCAGCAGGCCTTCCGGGCCGGGCGGTTCGAGGCCGGCCTGGAGCAGGCGCTGTCGGCGGTGGAGGGCGTTCTCGTGAGCCGCTACCCGGCGACACCCGGTGAACAAAGGGTCAACGAACTTCCAGATACCCCATGGACAGCCTGACACAAGTCAGTGGCCGCCTTGCCCCCGTTCAGGGGGATTACCCCAAGCTTGGCAGTCTTCTTGCTGCACTGCAACCGGCATGATGCCGTTGCTGCGGTGAGTTTCGATCTGATGGGCAGGTCGAGGCCGCAGTGGCACATCAGGAGGAGCCATTCTCATGAAGCAATTGTTCAAACAGGGCGCTGTCCTGGCGGCTGTGGTGCTGGC
>NZ_CAXFDV010000525.1:0-2976 GCF_964001545.1 uncultured Aquincola sp. | reverse complement strand
GGCCGAAGGCGGCCACACCCGCTACCCGGTGTGTCGTGGCGGCATGCAGGACGTGATCGGCGTGGTGTCGGCGCAAAGCCTGCTGCCGGCGCTGGCGCGCGGCCAGGACGCCTCGTTGACCGAGCACCTGACGCCGCCCGTCTTCGTGCCCGAAACCTTGTCGGGCATGGAGCTGCTGGAGCACTTCCGCGCCTCGGGCGCCGAGCTGGTGTTCGTGGTCGATGAATACGGCGAAGTGCAGGGCGTGATCACCGTGCGCGACGTGCTGGAAGCCATCACCGGCGAATTCGGCGCGCCCACCGACGAAGACGCCTGGGCCGTGCCGCGCGACGACGGCAGCTGGCTGCTCGACGGGCTGATTCCCGTGCCCGAGCTGAAGGACCGCCTGCACCTGAAAGAGCTGCCCGAGGAAGACCGGGGCCGCTACAACACCCTGGCTGGCATGATCATGCTGCTGCTGGGCCGGCTGCCGCGCACCGCCGACAAGGTGGAATGGGGCGGCTGGCTGTTCGAGGTCGTCGACCTGGACGGCAAGCGCGTGGACAAGGTGCTGGTCAGCCGCCTGCCCCCGAACGAAACCGAGACCGACGCATGATCCATCCTTCCCTGCACAAGAACCCCGTGGCGCTGGACCGTGACCAGCACCGTACGCTGCGTGTGCGGCAAGACTTTGCCGACGTGTCGCACACCAACGGGCTGAACTCCATGTTCCTCACCGCGGTGGAGTTCTCCGACGCGTGCAAGGAGTACCCCATCGTCTTCGTGCGTGCCGGCACCGACCCGCAGACGCAGAAGCCCGACATCGCGCCGGTGGCGGTGTTCGGCCTGTCGCCCGACGAGAACCTGTTTGCCGAAGGCACCCGCTGGGGCGCCGACTACGTGCCCGCGGTGCTGCGCGCCTACCCCTTCGCGATGGCGCCCATCGGCACCGACAACTACGCGGTGTGCGTGGCGCGCGAGTGGACCGGCTTTTCCGAGACCGAGGGCACGCCGCTGTTCGACGAGCAGGGCGCGCCCACGCAGTACTTGAAGGACATGCAGCAGTTCCTGGAAAAGCTGGAGCTGGAAGTGCAGCGCACCCGCCTGGTGGGCCAGAAGCTGGTGGAGATGGAGCTGCTGCGCGACATGCGCTTCGATGCCACGCTGCCCGATGGCAACAAGCTGACGGTGGACGGCTTCCTGGCCGTCGACGAAGCCAAGTTCGCCGCGCTGCCCGACGACAAGGTGCTGGAGCTGTATCGCAGCGGCCTGCTGGGGCTGATCCATGCGCACCAGGTGTCGCTGGGCAACATGACGCGGCTGATCGCGCGTCGAGCGCGCCGTACGGCCACGGCTTGAGCGCCACCGCGCCACGTGCGCTAAGCGCACGCGGCATCCAGGCGGCCCGCTAGCATCGCTGGCCGGGCCGCAGGGGCGGCGCCAGGAGCAGCAGGCATGTCGGGTTCCGCGTTCGAAGGTTTCTTGTCCACACCGCAAATGCTGGCCGTGTTCGGCGAGCAGTCGGTGATGCAGGCGATGATGGACTTCGAGGCCGCGCTGGCCCGGGCCGAGGCCGCGGTGGGCCTGATCAGCCCGGAAGCCGCCACCGCCATTGCCGGCGTGTGCCGGGCCGAGCTGTACGACGTGCCGGCCCTGGTGGCCGCCAGCGGCCGCGCCGGCAGCCTGGCCATCCCGATGGTCAAGCGCCTGACCGAGACGGTGGCCCTGTTCGATGCCCAGGCCGCCCAGGTGGTGCACTGGGGCGGCACCAGCCAGGACGTGATCGACACCGCGATGGTGCTGCTCACCCGCCGCGCGCTGGCCTTGATCGACGACGACCTGAGCGCGCTCAATGCCGCGCTGCTGGCGCTGGCCGAGCAGCACGTGGCCACGCCCATCATGGGCCGCACGTTGATGCAGCCGGCCTCGGTGGTGAGCTTCGGCTTCAAGGTGATGGGCTGGGTGGGCCCGCTGGTGCGCTGCCAGCAGCGGCTGCATGCGGCCGCGGCGCGGGCGCTGCAGCTGCAGTTCGGCGGCGCGGTGGGCACGCTGGCCACGCTGGGCGAGCAAGGGCCTGCGGTGGCCCAGCACATGTCGCAGCAGCTGGGCCTGCCGGCCTGGCAGGGCGCCTGGCACACCCAGCGCGACGACTGGGTGGCCCTGGGCTGCGAGGTGGGCGTGCTGGTGGGCGCGCTGGGCAAGTTCGCGCGCGACCTGGCCTTGATGAGCCAGGGCGAGATCGGTGAGCTGAACGAGCCCACTGGCGCCGGCCGCGGCGGCAGCACCGCGTTGCCGCACAAGCGCAACCCGGTGGCCAGCATGGTGGCACTGGCCGCCGCGCAGCGCACGCCGCACCGCGTGGCCGCGCTGCTGGCCGACATGGCGCAGGAACATGAACGTGGCCTGGGCAACTGGCAATCCGAGCTGGCCGAATGGGCGGGCCTCTTCATCAGCGCCCACGGCGCGGTGCATGCGCTGGCCGAAGCTGCCGCCGGTTTGCAGGTGAACCCGCAGCGCATGCGCGAGCACATCGAGGCGCTGCAAGGCCTGGTGAGTGCCGAGGCCTGCAGCACCCGGCTGGCCGGCGCCATCGGCAAGCCGGAGGCACAGCGGTTGCTGGAAGACCTGTCCAAGCGGGTGATGAGCGAACACCGCCACCTGCGCGAGCTGGTGCAGCAGGCGGTGTCCGACGATCCGCGGCTCAAGGCCGCGGTGCCGCCCGAAGACATCCACCGCCTGTTTGATGCCGACCATGCCGCCCGCCACGGCGCCGCACGCGCCCGTGAGCAGCTGGCCCGCTACCGGCCGCTGGCTGCGCAACTGGCAGCCGCCAGGCCCTTCGAGGTGCCCGAATCCATGACCCACGATCACAGCCCACAGGAACAAGCATGAGCTCTCGCCAGGATGATTTCGACCGCGGCCTGAAGAACCGCCGCGCGGTGCTGGGCGATGCCTGGGTGGACAAGTCCACCGCCGGCGCCAATGCCTTCAATGCCG
>NZ_CAXFDV010000524.1:0-36900 GCF_964001545.1 uncultured Aquincola sp. | reverse complement strand
GTGCCGGCCGCGTACCCGTTGAACCAGCCGCACGCATGCTGAGATTCCGCAGCCTGGGCAGCGGCAGCACCGGCAACGGCACGCTGATCGAATCCACCCGCAACGGCCGCACCACGCGGCTGCTGGTCGATTGCGGCTTTTCCCTGCGCGAACTCACGCGCCGCCTGGCACCCGCCGGCCTCACGCCGTCGATGCTCGACGGCGTTTTCATCACCCACGAACACAGCGACCACGTGGGCTGCGCGCTGCAGCTGGGCCGCCGGCATGGCGTGCCCGTGTGGGCCAGCCTGGGCACCTGGCAGGCCATGGACCGCAAGCCGGCGCCCCTGCGGGCGGTGGGCGCGGAGCTGGTGCGCCACATCGCGCTGAACGGCGTGCCCATCGAACTGGGCGGTCTGCAGGTCACACCCTTCGGCGTGCCGCACGATGCGGCCGAACCCCTGCAATTGCGCTGCACCGACGGCGTGGCACGGCTGGGCGTGCTCACCGACCTGGGCGAGCCCACCGACGCCGTGGTGGCGCATTTGAGCGACTGCCATGCGCTGCTGCTGGAGTGCAACCACGATGCGCAGATGCTGGCCGACGGGCCCTACCCGTTCTTCCTGAAGCGCCGGGTGGGCGGCGTGCGTGGCCACCTGGCCAACACCCAATCGGCCACCATCCTGGACCGCTGCCGCCACGCTGGCCTGCGCCATGTGGTGGCGGCTCATTTGAGCCAGCAGAACAACACGCCCGAGCTGGCGGCCGCCGCCTTGAGCGGGGTGCTGGGCTGCAGCGCCACCGAGATCGTCGTGGCCGATGCGCTGCAAGGCAGCCCCTGGCTGGACGCGGGCTGAGGCGATCAGACCGCTTGCGGGGCAGCAGCCCCGCCGCACCCTGAAAACCGAACGCGCACAAAAAAGCCCCGTCTGGCGGGGCTTTGTTTGCGGCTGGCTCAACTTGCGTTGGACGGGGCCTGTTTGGCGGAGTCGGAGGGATTCGAACCCTCGATGCAGGTTTTGCCCACATACTCCCTTAGCAGGGGAGCACCTTCGGCCACTCGGTCACGACTCCATCAATCGAAGAAGCGGGATTCTAGCTCAAGAATTGGCCGTTTCCTGCTCGAGATCAAAAGCTTTGTGCAGTGCACGCACCGCCAGCTCCATGTACTTCTCGTCGATCACGACCGAGGTCTTGATCTCGCTGGTGCTGATCATCTGGATGTTGATGCCTTCTTCGCTCAGCGTGCGGAACATCTTGGCCGCGATGCCCACGTGGCTCTTCATGCCGATGCCCACGATGCTGACCTTGCAGATCTTCGGGTCGCCCACCACCTCGGCGGCGCCGGTGGCCGGCACCACCTTGGACTTCAGCAGGTCGAGTGCACGGCTGTAGTCCACGCCCTGCACGGTGAACGAGAAGTCCGTCTTGCCGTCGTGCGACACGTTCTGGATGATCACGTCCACGTCGATGTTGGCATCGGCCACGGCACCCAGGATCTGGTAGGCCAGGCCCGGCTTGTCGGGCACGCCCATCACGGTGATCTTGGCTTCGTCGCGGTTGAAAGCGATGCCCGAGACAACGGCTTGTTCCATGTTTTCGTCTTCCTCGAAGGTGATCAGGGTGCCCGACTTGGCTTCCTCGTCGATGTCGATGTCCCAGGGCGTGAAGCTGGACAGCACGCGCAGCGGCACCTTGTACTTGCCGGCGAATTCCACCGAGCGGATCTGCAGCACCTTGCTGCCCAGGCTGGCCATCTCCAGCATCTCTTCGAAGCTGATGGTGTGCAGCCGGCGCGCCTCGGGCACGATGCGCGGGTCGGTGGTGTAGACACCGTCCACGTCGGTGTAGATCAGGCATTCGGCGGCCTTCATCGCCGCTGCCACGGCCACGGCCGAGGTGTCGCTGCCGCCCCGGCCCAGCGTGGTGATGTTGCCTTCCGGGTCCACGCCCTGGAAGCCGGTGATCACCACCACCTTGCCTGCGGCCAGGTCGGCGCGCACGCGGGCGTCGTCGATGGCCTGGATGCGGGCCTTGGTGAAGGCCGAGTCGGTCTTGATGGGCACTTGCCAGCCGGCGTAGCTGACGCACTCCAGGCCCTCGGCCTGCAGCGCGATGGACAGCAGACCCACCGAGACCTGTTCACCGGTGGAGGCGATCATGTCCAGCTCACGCATCACGCTGGACGTGATGCGCTCGGGCTGCAGCTCTTTGGCCAGGCCCAGCAGGCGATTGGTCTCGCCGCTCATTGCCGAAGGAACGACCACCATCTGGTGCCCGGCGCGGGCCCACTTGGCGACGCGCTTGGCGACGTTGCGGATGCGCTCGGTGGAGCCCATCGACGTACCGCCATACTTGTGAACGATCAGTGCCATGACGTGGGACGGCGAGCGCCACGGCCCGCACGTTCTGCTTGAAAAAATCGGCCCGGGCGAGTCCGGGAAAGCCTGCGATTCTAGCGACCGCCGGCGGATGCTTCGTCGATTGAACAATCTGCGGCAAAGGGCACCCAGCGAAGGGCCACGCAGGGCCCGCGGCCAGCCGCCTGCACGGCCCGCGCATCGGCACCCAGGCCGGGCACCCACAGCAGCTGTTCATGCCGCCACAGCAGCGGCCCGCTGCGCGCCCAGGCAGGCACCGCCTGCTGCTGGAACACCTTCTTCAGGCTGCGCGCCGGGCGGTCCGTAGCCAGTTGAAACTGCTCACCGCCGCTGCGGGGGCGCAGCTCGCAGTCGGCCAGCCATGCCAGCGGCAGACCCTCGTTCGCCGGCTCGATGACCAGCTCGCCGCCGAAGGGCGGTACGGCCACGCGCGCAGCGCCAATGATGCGCAGCGGCCAGCGCAGGGGCGCGGCCAGGCCGTCAGCCGCAGGGCCGCCCACATCCGGCCGCGAGGGCGCAGGGTCCACGCGCAGACAGCCCCGGTAATGGCGCAGCACCTGCCCACCCGGCGCCGGCCAGCTGGCGGCCACCGCTGGCGGCCACTCGGCCAGCAGGCGGTCCACCAGCCGCTGCGGCGCACCCTGCCCCAGCCGCAGCGCCAGCCAGTGGCGCAGCACCATCAGCCGCCTGGCGGGCGACAGGCCCAGCCACGCTTCGCGGCGCAGGGCCTCGCCTTCGCTGCAGGCCCGCAGGGCCTCGTCGGCCCATTCGGCCAGTGCGGCATCGGCCTCGGCACTGCGCCGCGCGGCCGCGGCCAGTGCCGCCTCGGCACCGGCAAAAGCCCGGTTCAAGCCCGTCAGCACCTGCAGCCGCAGCCGGTTGCGCGCAAAGCGGGGGTCCTGGTTGCTGGCGTCTTCCACGACCGGCAGCCCGTGCAGCGCCACATAAGCCTCGATGGCTTCGCGCGGGCGGTCCAGCCAGGGGCGGGCCCAGGTCAGGCCGTGGCGTTCGATCGAGGCCGGCATGGCGGCCAGCCCGGCGCTGCCGGCGCCGCGCAGCGCCTGCAGCAAAAAGGTCTCGGCCTGGTCGCGACGGTGGTGGGCCAGCAGCACCAAATCGGCACCGGCCTGGCGGGCCAGGCGAGCCAGCGCGGCATAACGCTCACGCCGGGCCCAGGCTTCGATGCTGTCGCCGGGCGCCGGTTGCGTGCTCAGCCGCTCGGCCCACAAGGGCACTTCAAGCTGCGCGCACAGGGCCGCCACCTGCGCCTGCCAGGCATCGGCCTGGGGCATCAGGCCATGGTGCACATGCAGCGCCTGCACGGCCACGCCCAGCGGCCGGGCCGCCTGCACCGTGGCATGCAGCAGGGCGACGGAATCGCGGCCGCCGCTGACGGCCACCGCCACGCGATGCGCCCTCACGCGGCCGCCCGGAAGGCTCAGCGTTCCTTGGTGTCGCTGAAGCGGCCGTAGGCCTGCAGTCGCTCATAGCGGCGCTGCAGCAGCTCCTTGGGCTTCAGGTCGATGACCTGGCGCAGCGCGTCGTTGAGGCCACGCTTGAGCGACGCGGCCATGGCCTTGGGGTCGCGGTGCGCCCCCCCCACCGGCTCGCTGATGATCTTGTCGACCAGGCCCAGCGCCTTCAGCCGATGGGCGGTGATGCCCAGCGCCTCGGCCGCGTCGGAAGCACGCTCGGCCGTCTTCCAGAGGATGGAGGCGCAGCCTTCCGGCGAGATGACGGAGTACACCGAGAACTGCAGCATCAACGTCTGGTCGCCCACGCTGATGGCCAGCGCGCCGCCCGAGCCGCCTTCGCCGATGATGGTGGCGATGATGGGCACTTCCAGCTGCGCCATCTCGAAGATGTTGCGGCCGATGGCCTCGCTCTGGCCGCGTTCTTCGGCGCCGATGCCGGGGTAGGCACCCGGCGTGTCGACGAAGGTGAACACCGGCAGGCCGAACTTCTCGGCCAGCTTCATCAGGCGCAGCGCCTTGCGGTAGCCCTCGGGCCGGGCCATGCCGAAGTTGCGTGCCGCACGCTCTTTGGTGTCGCGGCCCTTCTGGTGGCCCAGCACCATGCAGGCCATGCCGTTGAAGCGGGCCAGCCCACCGACGATGGACTGGTCGTCGGCGAACGCGCGGTCGCCGTGCAGCTCCTGGAAGTCGGTGAAGATGTCGTTGACGTAGTCCAGCGTGTAGGGCCGCTGCGGGTGGCGCGCGATCTGCGTCACCTGCCAGGGCGTGAGCTGGGTGTAGATGTCCTTGGTGAGCTGGTGGCTCTTCTTGTCGAGCCGCTCGATCTCTTCCGAGATGTCGACCGCCGATTCGCTCTGCACGAACCTCAGTTCCTCGATCTTGGCTTCCAGCTCGGCGATCGGGGCTTCAAAGTCCAGAAAGTGCTTCTTGCTCATGCGGGGAGTCCTCTTCTTGTCAGTACTCGACGGGCAGCGGATCAAGGCTGCGCCAAAGGTACCAGGTGGCGACCGATCGGTAAGGTGCCCAGGCATCGCCGACTTCGCGCGCCTCGGCCCGCGATACCGGCTCGCCGCTGAAGTAGTTCAGGCTGATGCCTTTGATCAGCCCGACGTCGTCCAGCGGCAGCACGTTCGGCCGCATCAGGTGGAAGATCAGGAACATCTCGGCCGTCCAGCGGCCGATGCCGCGGATGGCGACCAGTTCCTCGATGATGGCCTCATCGTCCATGTCGTGCCACTGCTGCACGTGCACGGCACCACTGTCGAAATGCTGCGCCAGGTCGCGCAGGTACTCCACCTTGCGGGCCGAGAGGCCGGCGCCCCGCATGGTGTCCACTTCCAGCGCCATCACCGCGGCGGGCGCCAGGTGGGTGCCGGGCTCGCTCATCAGCGCCACGAACTTGTGCCACACGCTTTGCGCGGCCTTGACCGAGATCTGCTGGCCGACGATGGAGCGCGCCAGCGTGGTGAAGGCATCGCCGCGGCTTTGCAGCCGGCCTTCGCCGAACTTGGGGATGAGCTTGCGCATCACGCGGTCGCGCTTGCTCAGGTGGCGGCAGGCGTCGTCCCAATACGTGGGCGTGACGATGGTGGTCGCCACAGGCGTTACGGCAGCACGCGGCACGATCAGGCTCTCACCCAGGTGGTGCCTTGCGCCGAGTCCTTCAACACCACGCCCTGCTCGAGCAACTGCGCGCGGATGCGATCGGCCTCCGCGAAGTTGCGCGCCAGCTTGGCGGCGGCCCGTGCCTCGATGGCGGCGCTGACGGCCGCTTCATCGATGCCGGACTGGCCGCCCTGAAGGTAGGCCTGCGGCGCCAGCTGCAGCACGCCCAGCGTGGCGCCCAGCGCTTTCAGCAGGCCGGCCTGCGCGGCCGAGCCGCTGCGGTTGACTTCGCTGGCCAGGTCGAACAGCACGGCCAATGCGGCCGGGGTGTTGAGGTCGTCGTTCATCGCGTCGCGGAAGGCGGCCGCCGAAGGCTGCTGCCAATCGATGGCCACGGCCACGGCCGGCACCTTGTCGAGCGCGGTGTACAGGCGACGCAGCGCCGCGCGGGCATCGTCGATGTGCGCGTCGCTGAAGTTGAAGGGGCTGCGGTAATGCGTGCGCAGCAGGAAGAAGCGAAGCGTCTCGCCGTCGTAGCGCTGCAGCACTTCGCGGATGGTGAAGAAGTTGCCCAGCGACTTCGACATCTTCACGTCGTCGACGTTGAGGAAGCCCGTGTGCATCCAGTGCCGCGCGAAGGTGGCGCCGGTCGCGCCTTCGGTCTGGGCGATCTCGTTCTCGTGGTGCGGGAACTGCAGGTCCATGCCGCCGCCGTGCAGGTCGATCGGCTGGCCCAGCATGCTGCAGGCCATGGCCGAGCACTCGATGTGCCAGCCCGGGCGGCCGGCGCCGTAGCGGCTGTCGAACTTGGCTTCGGCCGGCTCTTCGGGCTTGGCCGACTTCCACAGCACGAAGTCCAGCGGATCGCCCTTGCCGCCCTCGCCCGCCTGCACGGCCACACGCTCGCCGGCGCGCAGGTCGTCCAGGCTCTTGCCCGACAGCTTGCCGTAGCCGGCAAAGCGGCGCACCGCGAAGTTCACGTCGCCATCGTCGGACTGGTAGGCCAGGCCGCGCGCTTCCAGCTGGGCGATCACGTCCAGCATCTGCGGCACGTACTCGGTGGCGCGCGGCTCGTGCGTGGGCGGCAGCAGACCGATGGCGGCGAAGTCCTGGTGCATCGCCTGCGTGGTCTGCGTGGTCAGCTCACCGATGGTGATGCCCCGCTCCACCGCGCGGCGGATGATCTTGTCGTCGATGTCGGTGATGTTGCGCACATAGGTCACCTCGTAACCGATGGTGCGCAGCCAGCGGTAGACCACGTCGAACACCGTCATGGTGCGCGCATGGCCCATGTGGCACAGGTCGTAGACGGTGATGCCGCACACGTACATCCGCACCTTGCCCGCCTCGACGGGCGTGAAGTCTTCCAGGGTGCGGGTGAGGGTGTTGTGCAGGCGAAGGGTCATCGCGAAGGCCGCAAAGACAGCGGCCTCATCGTGGGAGGCCGCTCGTTAGAATCAGCCGGTCAGTATAGCGGCGCCCCGTTCGCGCCCCCTCCGCGCTTTACCCCCTCGCAAATCCCACCACATGAAGATGAAACAAGGCTTGGCCCTGGCGTTCTCGCTCGCGATGATGGCCGCCGCACCCGCCTTTGCACAAAAGGTGCGGCTGGACACGTCGATGGGCGCCATCGTGCTGGAGCTCGATGCCGACAAGGCCCCCAAGACCGTGGCCAACTTCGTCGAGTACGTCAAGGCCGGCCACTACAACGGCACCGTGTTCCACCGCGTGATCGACGGCTTCATGATCCAGGGCGGCGGCATGGACGCCTCGATGAACGAGCGGCCCACCCGCGCGCCCATCCCGCTGGAAAGCCGCAACGGCCTGGTCAACGCCCGCGGCACCGTGGCCATGGCCCGCACGATGGACCCCAACTCGGCCACCGCCCAGTTCTTCATCAACCTGAAGGACAACAGCTTCCTCGACCAGGCCAACTCGCGTGACGGCAACGGCTACGCGGTGTTCGGCAAGGTGGTGTCGGGCATGGACGTGGTCGACAAGATCAAGTCGGTGCCCACCGGCAACAAGGGCCCGCACCAAAACGTACCGCTGCAACCCGTGGTGATCAAGCAAGCCACTCTGGAGAAATGACATGACCAAGACCGTAGAAATCACCACCAGCGCCGGCGTGATCCGCGCCGAACTCGACGACGCCAAGGCACCCGCCACCGTCGAGAACTTCCTGTCGTACGTGCGCAAGGGCCACTACGACAACACCGTGTTCCACCGCGTGATCAAGGGCTTCATGATCCAGGGCGGCGGCTTCGAACCCGGCATGAAGCAAAAGGGCACCGACGCGCCCATCAAGAACGAAGCCAACAACGGCCTGAAGAACGCGCACTACACGCTGGCCATGGCCCGCACGTCCGACCCGCACTCGGCCACCGCGCAGTTCTTCATCAACACCACCAACAACGGCTTCCTCGACTTCAAGTCCGAGTCGGGCTCGGGCTGGGGCTACGCCGTGTTCGGCCAGGTGGTGTCGGGCCAGGACGTGATCGACACGATCGAGAAGGTGCGCACCGGCCGCAAGGGCATGCACGACGACGTGCCGGTGGAAGACGTGGTGATCCAGAAGATCACCGAAGTCTGAAATCCGCGATGACGCTGCCCGCCCCCGCCGAGGTGCTCGCGCCTCCTGGCTGGCAGCGCATCGAGTTCATCTCCGACCTGCACCTGGGGCCCGACACGCCGCACACCTTCGCGGCCTGGGCCCACTACCTGCAACACACGCAGGCCGACGCCGTCTTCCTGCTGGGAGACGTGTTCGAGGTGTGGGTGGGCGACGATGCGGCGGCCGAGCCGGGCAGCTTCGAGCAGCGGTGCGCGGGCGTGCTGCGGCAGGCCGCGCAGCATCGTCGCATCGGCTTCATGACCGGCAACCGGGATTTTTTGGTGGGCCCCGCGCTGGTGGCTGACATCGGCCTGCAGGCCCTGCACGACCCGACCGTGCTCACGGCCTTCGGCCAGCGCCTGCTGGTCACGCATGGCGACCTGCTGTGCCTGGACGACACCGACTACCAGGCCTTTCGCCGCCAGGTGCGCAGCCCGGCGTGGCAGCAGGCCTTCTTGGCCCAGCCGCTGGCCGTGCGCCGGCAGCAGGCGCGCCAGATGCGCGACGCCAGCCGCGCCGCGCAAAGCGGCCTGACCCCCGATCAATGGAGCGAGGTGGACAACCACGCCGCCGCCCACTGGCTGCAGGCCGCCGACGCGCCGCACATGGTGCACGGCCATACCCACCGGCCCGCCACGCACGCCCTGCCCTTTGGTGAACGGCAGGTGTTGAGCGACTGGGACTTCGAGGCCGCCCGCCCCCGCGGCGACCTGCTGCGCTGGACCGCCGCGGGCCTGTCGCGCCATGCGGTGCCACCCGCGCCATGATCGGCGGCTGGTGGCAAGCCTGGCGGCGGCGCCAGGAAGCACGCGCACTCGCCCGCCGCAGCATCCCCGATGCGCTGTGGCAGCACACACTGGCGCGCTACCCCTTCCTGCAGCGCCTGTCGGCCGCGGACATGACCGAGCTGCGCCGCCTGGCCAGCCTGTTCCTCGACAAGAAGGAATTCACCGGTGCCGGCGGCCTGGTGGTGACTGACGAGATGGCCGTGGCCGTGGCAGCCCAAGCCTGCCTGCCGGTGCTGCGCCTGGGCATCGAGCAGTACGACGACTTCGTCGGCATCGTCATGCACCCCGATGAAGTGGTGGCCCGCCGCGAGGTGATGGACGAGACCGGCGTGGTGCACCAGTACGACGAGTTGCTGTCGGGCGAAGCGATGGTCGGCGGCCCGATGATGCTGAGCTGGCAGGACGCCGGCGAGCGTGCAGCCGATGCCGACGACCGCGACGGCCTGGCCTACAACGTGGTGATCCATGAGTTCGCGCATGTACTCGACATGCGCGACGGCGTCGCCGATGGCGTGCCGCTGCTGCCCAACGCACAGGCCCAGGCCCACTGGCACGACACGCTGATGGCCGAGTACGACCGCTTCAGCGAGCGTGTGGTGTGCGGCTACGACACCGTGGTCGACCCCTACGGCGCCGAGGCGCCGGAAGAGTTCTTCGCCGTCGCCAGCGAGGCCTTCTTCGTCACGCCCGAGGCGCTGAAAGAAGAACAGCCGGTGATGTACCGGCTGCTCGCTTCGTTCTACCGGCAAACCCCGTAGGGGCCGCCGGCCGGGTTCAGGCTCAGGCCGTCGCCGGCTCGGCCTTGGGCTTGTCGCTCTTGCGCGGCGGCTGGATGTCCAGCACCGCGTTGCCGTCGGCGTCGATGTCCACCGTCAGGCGGCCACCGTCCACCAGCCGGCCGAACAGCAGTTCGTCGGCCAGCGCACGCCGGATCACGTCCTGGATCAGGCGCTGCATCGGGCGCGCGCCCATCAACGGATCGAAGCCCTTGGCGCCCAGGTGCTTGCGCAGCCCGTCGGTGAAGGTGACTTCCACCTTCTTCTCGGCCAGCTGGCTTTCCAGTTGCAGCAGGAACTTGTCGACCACCCGCAGGATGATCTCCTGGTCCAGCGCACGGAAGCTGACGATGGCGTCGAGCCGGTTGCGGAACTCGGGCGTGAACAGGCGCTTGATGTCGCCCATCTCGTCACCGGTTTCACGCGAGTTGGTGAAGCCGATGGTGGACTTGCTCATCGCCTCGGCGCCCGCGTTCGTCGTCATGATGATGATGACGTTGCGGAAGTCGGCCTTGCGCCCGTTGTTGTCGGTCAGCGTGCCGTGGTCCATCACCTGCAGCAGCACGTTGAAGACGTCCGGGTGCGCCTTCTCGATCTCGTCGAGCAGCAGCACGCAGTGCGGCTTCTTGGTCACCGCCTCGGTCAGCAGGCCACCCTGGTCGAAGCCGACGTAGCCCGGAGGCGCGCCGATCAGGCGACTGACCGCATGGCGCTCCATGTACTCCGACATGTCGAAGCGGATCAGCTCGATGCCCAGGATGTACGCCAGCTGCTTGGCCACCTCGGTCTTGCCGACGCCGGTGGGGCCGCTGAACAGGAAGGCGCCGATCGGCTTGTCCGGCTTGCCCAGACCCGAGCGCGCCATCTTGATCGCGGCCGACAGCGCGTCGATGGACGGGTCTTGCCCGAACACCACGCTCTTCAGGTCACGGTCCAGCGTCTTGAGCTTGCTGCGGTCGTCGTTGGAAACGGAGGCCGGCGGGATGCGCGCGATCTTGGAGACGATCTCTTCCACCTCGGCGCGGGTGATCGTCTTCTTCTGCTTGTTCTTGGGCAGGATGCGCTGCGCGGCACCGGCTTCATCGATCACGTCGATCGCCTTGTCGGGCAGGTGACGGTCGTTGATGAACTTGGCCGACAGCTCGGCCGCCGCCTGCAGGGCGCCCAGCGCGTACTTCACGCTGTGGTGCTCTTCAAAGCGCGACTTCAGGCCCTTGAGGATCTCGATCGTCTGCTCGACCGACGGCTCGACCACGTCCACCTTCTGGAAGCGCCGCGACAGGGCCGCGTCCTTCTCGAAGATGCCGCGGTATTCGCTGAAGGTGGTGGCGCCCAGGCATTTCATCGCGCCCGAGCTGAGCGCGGGCTTGAGCAGGTTGCTGGCGTCCAGCGTGCCGCCCGAGGCCGCACCCGCACCGATCAGCGTGTGGATCTCGTCAATGAACAGGATGGCGTTCGGCTGGTCCTTCAGCTGCTTGAGCACGCCCTTCAGGCGCTGCTCGAAGTCGCCGCGGTACTTGGTGCCGGCCAGCAGTGCGCCCATGTCCAGCGCGTACACGGTGGACTCGGCCAGCACTTCGGGCACGTCGCCTTCGGTGATGCGCCAGGCCAGGCCCTCGGCGATGGCGGTCTTGCCCACGCCGGCCTCACCCACCAGCAGCGGGTTGTTCTTGCGGCGGCGGCACAGCACCTGGATCACCCGCTCGACCTCGTGCTCGCGGCCGATCAGCGGATCGATCTTGCCGTCGCGGGCCATCTGGTTCAGGTTCTGGGTGAACTGGTCCAGCGGCGAGCCCTTGCCTTCGGCGGCGTCTTCCTTCTCGCCTTCAGCGCCCGGGTTCTCGTTCGACTTGGACGGCTCCGGCGGGTCGGACTTCTTGATGCCGTGGGCGATGAAGTTCACCACGTCGAGGCGCGTCACACCTTGCTGGTGCAGGTAGTAGACGGCGTGCGAATCCTTCTCGCCGAAGATGGCCACCAGCACATTGGCGCCGGTGACTTCCTTCTTGCCGCTGCCCGTGCTTTGCACGTGCATGATGGCCCGCTGGATCACACGCTGGAAGCCCAGGGTGGGCTGCGTGTCGACCTCGTCGGTGCCACCGACCGTGGGCGTGTTCTCCTTGATGAAGCTCGACAGGCTCTTGCGCAGGTCGTCGATGTTGGCAGCGCAGGCGCGCAGCACTTCGGCGGCGGAAGGGTTGTCGAGCAGCGCCATCAGGAGGTGCTCCACGGTGATGAATTCATGGCGCTGCTGGCGTGCTTCCACGAACGCCATGTGCAGACTGACTTCAAGTTCTTGCGCGATCATGCGGCCTCCAAAATGCACTGCAGCGGGTGCCCTGCCTTGCGTGCGGCAGCAAGCACCAGTTCAACCTTGGTCGCGGCGACGTCCTTCGTGTAGACGCCACAGACGCCGCGACCCTCGTGGTGGATCTTCAGCATGATCTGCGTCGCGGTGTCGAGATCACGCAGGAAGTATTCCTGCAACACCAACACCACGAACTCCATGGGGGTGTAGTCATCATTGAGCAGCACCACCTGGTACATGCGCGGCGGCTCGGTCCGCTGCGCCTGCCGTTCGGCCACGACGGCGCCTTGCCCGTCATCGACGCGCGGGGCGCCTGGAGGGGTGGGGGGCAGCGAGGGGGGATCCGCGGGCATGAATCGATTCTATAGAGAGTGAATACCGGGGGGTGCTCCTGTGCATATTGCATCGTCCCGGTCAGACTCAAGAGCCAAGGAGAACCGAAAACACCGTTCTCTTGCACTGCACCCACCAAACAAGGGCCCTCACGGAGTGCAAGGTGAAAATGATCTTAATGACACTCTATTGACAGGAACGATAGCCTCGCCGCAGAATTTCTTCCTCAGTAAGGGCGCTGTTGCCCGTTGTGGAGAAAGTCATGGCAAGTGGAACCGTCAAGTGGTTTAGCGATACCAAAGGTTTCGGATTCATCGAGCCGGAGGGCGGTGGCGCCGATGTGTTTGCGCACTTTTCCGCGATCCAGATGGAAGGCTTCCGTACCCTGAAACCCGGTGCCCGCGTCACGTACGACCTGGTGCAGGGCCCCAAGGGCGACCTCGCCCACAACATCCAGGCCCTGGACAGCGCCGCTGCGCCGCGCGCCGCTGCCGCTGCCCATGTGGGCACCCGCACCAGCAGCTTTGCAGCGTCGGCCGAGTGATCAAGCACCGCGCTGCCCCACCCTGCACCCTCTGGCCCCCGCGCCCCAAGCCCGCCTCTGGCGGGCTTTTTCATGTCCGCACGGCATGCCGGTGCGCCAGGCACCGCGGCCAGCAACACGTTAGAACCGGTAGCCCACGCCAGCAAACACCGTCACCGGCCGCAGATTGATCTCGGTGCGCACCGGCAGGCCGCCCAGGGCATGGAGCGAACCGGTGGCGGTGGCCTTGAGCCACACCTTGCGGGCGTCCACGTAAAGCGACCAGCGCGGATCGAGCGGCATGTCCAGCCCGGCCTGCAGCAGAGGCCCGGTGGCATGCTGGACACGTAAGTTGGACACATCCGCGTCCGACGTCGACAACACCCGCATGTGGTTGACCCCAGCGCCCACGTACGGGCGGATGGGGCCGTGCGATCCAAAGCGGTAGGTGATGCTGGGCGCCAGCGGCATGTACTTGACCTCACCCAGTTTTCCGGTCAGCGGCGGCACCAGACCGTTCAAGGCCCCGCCCGTGCGCAAGGTGGCCGAAGGCGGCGCCCCGAACGCCATGCGCAGGGTGAGCTGCGCCGTCAGGTCGTAGCCCACCTCCAGCGCCACGCTGTGGCTGTCGGACACCCGGATGTCGGCGCCCGGCACGCTTCGCCCCGCCACCTCGACCTGCGAAGAGGGCGAAAAACGCAGCGTGCCGAAGCCCGCGTGCAAAGACCAAGGCGTGTGCTGGGCACACACCGGAAGGGATGACAAGCCGGCAATGAGGCCCACCCAGGGGACAAAGGAAAAGGTTTTCATGACAGAAGCGAACAAGCGAGTGGGCGATCACCGTCATTTCGACGCCGTTTCTGTCACCTTGAGGGGCACATCCATCAACCGACCGAAGTCCGCAGGCGCCAGCGCGCGCCCGTAGAGCCAGCCTTGCACCGTCAGGCCCGGCTGCGCGGGCAGGCGGTCAAGCTGCCAGGCAGACTCCACGCCCTCCACCACCACCTCCAGGTCCAGGCTGTGCGCCAGTGCGCAGATGCCGCTGAACACCTGGCTGCCTCTTTCGGCGGCCAGGGTGTCGGTGAAGCTCTTGTCCATCTTGATGCCGTCCACCGCAAAGCGGTGCAGGTAGTTGAGCGACGAGTAGCCGGTGCCAAAGTCGTCGATGTGGATGCGTACCCCCGCTCGCCGCAGTTGCTGGATGGCGTCCACCACCACCTGCTCAGCGCCCAGGAAGGTCTCCTCGGTGATCTCGATCACCAGCCTGTCGCCCATCGGCGCGGCCAGCTGCACCATGCGCTCGACCGCCGATGCATGCGTGAAGGTGCAGGGGCTGACGTTGACCGCCACCCGGAAACGCGCCGGCAGCCTGCCTTGCCAGTCGCGCACCTGCGCCGCCACCGCCGACAGCACCCAGAGGTCGAGCTCCGGCAGCAGCGCGGCCTTGCCCAGCACCGCCAGCAGGTCGCCCGGCGGCTGCGCCTGCTGCTGGTCGTCGTGCACGCGCAGCAGGGCTTCGCAGCCCACCAGGTCGCCGGTCAACGGATCGACCTGTGGCTGGTAGTGCACGCACATCGCCCGGTGCTGCAGCTGGGTGAGGCGGTCCATGATGCTGGCGCGGCTGCGATGGACCTCATTGAGGCGCGACACCGGGTCGTCCAGCGCCATGGCCAGCGCCTCGAACCGGTGCCCGAACACCTGCTGCAGGGCCGACTGCGCCGCGGCGTCCTCACCCGCCATTGCACGCTGCCATCGGAGCACAAAAGGCGCATACACCAGCGCACCGGTCAGCACGTTGACGGCCTGCATCACCAGCGGTGCCAGGCTGCCGCCGCCGGCCAGCAACGCGTTCAGCCCCATCGGGCTGTTGAACGGCAGGTCCGTGCGCAGCATCGGCACCAGCCCTGCGCGGGTGGCCGCCCAGGCCAGCAGCAGGTTGCACAGGGGCGCCGCCACGAAGGGCACGACCATGCGCGGATGGAGGATGACCGGCAGCCCGAACAGCAGCAGCTCGTTCACGTTGATGACCGCGGGCGCGACGCTGGCCATCGCGATCACCCGGTGCCGGCGCTGGCGCCCCACCCACAGGATGGCCAGCAGCAACGACGCCGTGGCACCGCTGCCGCCGATGAACACGAACACCCCCAGAAAGCTCTGGTTGACGATGCCCTCGCCCGCACTGGCGGCGGGAATGGCTTCCAGCAGCGGCAGCAGCGCATAAAAACCGTGCACGCCCAGCAACCACAAGGCCGAGTTACCCAGAGCGTAGGCAGCGGCCAGCACTTCGGCCGAGGGTGCGGGTGGCAGCCGAAACAGCTCGGCGACGGCACGCGCCAGCGGCGCGCCGATGGCCAGCAGCAGGCCGAGCCCGCACACCACGCTGGCCACCACGATCAGGCTCGGGAAGATGAGGTTGACCGACTCACCGACGTTGTCGCCGGCCGGCGACTCGCCCGACCACAGCTGCAGCCAGCGACGCTGCACCAGCCAGCCGATCCACGGCACGATGGCCAGCGGCGCCAGCAGCCCCAGCGGCACGGAAAAGGCTTGCGCCGTCGGGCCGGACATCACCAGCAACCGGTCGCACAGCAGGCCGCATGCAAAGCAGACGAAGGCCACCGCCGTGCGGGGCAGCCGCCACTGCAAGGCGCGCACGGCCCCGGTGGCCCCCCACAACGCCAGCGGCAGCGCATCGCGCAGGCCGGTGGCGCCGGCCTCCAGCGCCACGGTGGCCGACCGCGGCGCGCCCGCCAGCCGAAACAGCTCGGCCAGCAGCAGCACGGTCGACAGGACCATCAGGTAGGGCGTCAGCCAGAGCATGCTGTCGCGCAGGGCGCGCGCCGCGTCGGAGCTGCCGAGGTCAGCCACCCGCCGCCAGGTCCGGCCATGCCGCAGGCGGTTGCGCCATCGATGCCAGGTCGCTGCCATCCCACCGTCCCGCCGCGAGCATTGATGGAATTGATAATAGCGACAGACGTGAGAGATTTCACGACCAAACGTGGGAATCCTCGGCGGCCGCCAGCATGGTTCCGCCAAGCGCGTAGCGCCCTTGGGCCCTGGCCTGCAGATCCGGACAAACCCCGATAGGATCGCCGCCCCACGGCACCAATCGATGCCGTTCCCCAATCACTTACAAGTTGCAACCATGGATCTGCTCTCCCTGTTGAAGTGGCGCTATGCCGCCAAGAAGATGAATGCCGCCCAGGCGGTGCCCGCCGACAAGGTCGAGCGCATCGTGGAAGCCGTGCGGCTGTCCGCCAGCTCTTCGGGCCTGCAGCCCTACCAGCTGCTGGTGGTGACCAACCCTGAGGTGCGCGCCCGCATCCAGGCCGTGGCCTGGAACCAGGCACAGATCACCGAGGGCTCGCACCTGCTGGTGTTCGCAGCCTGGGACAACTACACCGCCGACCGCATCAACCAGGCGTTCGACCTGGTGAACGACGAGCGCGGCTTCCGCAATGAAGGCTGGGAGGCCTACCGCCAGAAGGTGCTGGCCAGCTATGTGCCGCGCGACCCTGAGGTGAATCACGCGCACGCCGCGCGCCAGGCCTACATCGGCCTGGGCACCGCCTTGATCGCCGCCGCCGCCGAGGGCGTGGACGCCACGCCGATGGAAGGCTTCGAGCCCGAGAAGGTCGACGAGATCCTGGGCCTGAAGGCCAAGGGCCTGCGCAGCGTCATCCTGCTGCCGCTGGGCTATCGCGCCAGCGAAGGCGACTGGCTGGTGAACCTGAAGAAGGTGCGCCGCGCCCGCGAAAACTTCGTCACCGAAGTGGCCTGACCCGTCGAAGGGGGGGACCCAGGGCCGGCGCCCTGGTCCTGCGGGCCCACGGCCCGTTCGGCTCATGCCTGCGGCAACGCGATCACAGACACGTCAACGGCGCCAGCGACAGTCCGTCCGCCCGCGGCGCCCTCCCAAAACCTGGCTCCGTGGCGAACTCCCCCAGCCCACCAACGCCAGGAGCCCCCCATGAAGGGTCATAGCCACCCCAAGAACGACGTGTCCCTGAACCGTTCAGGGAACGAATCCATCCTTGACGTGATCGACCGTGTCGAGCTCAGCCGCCGCGGCTTCGTGCGCGGCGGTATCAGCGCCGGGGCGCTGGCCGCCGCCGGTGGTCTGTCACTGGGCGGCCTGATGAGCACCGTGCAGGCGGCCACCCTATCGACGCTGACCCAGCCCATCGGCTTCGACAACGTGCCCGCCAATACCCGGGCCCGCAATGTGAGTCTGGGCGGCGCTGCCACGGCCGTGGTGGACCGGCTCACCGTGCCCACCGGCTACACCGCACAGCTGCTGGTGGCCTGGGGCGACCCGATCATGCCCGGTGGCACGGCCTTCGCCGGTGACGCTCGCGAGACCGCAGCCCAACAGGCCCGGCAGTACGGCATGCACACCGACGGCATGCATTTCTTCCCGCTGCAAGGCACCGCCGGCGCCGCACTCAGCGACCGCGGCATCCTGTGCGCCAACAACGAGTACACGCACGAAGACCTGCTCTTCCCGGACGGCCAGGCCGCCGGCTACAGCATCGCCAAGACCCGCAAGTCGCAGGCCGCCCACGGCGTCTCGGTGCTGGAGGTGCGCCGCAGCGCCGGCAAGTGGAGCGTGGTGAAGAACTCGCCCTACGGCCGCCGCATCACCGCCAACACCCTGTGCCGCATCAGTGGTCCGGCCGCCGGCCACGCACTGCTGAAGACCCGCAAGTACACCATCAGCGACAGCGGCAGCACCGACACCGGCCTGCAGTCCGACGGCACGGTGGCCTATGGCACCGTCAACAACTGCGCCAACGGCAGCACGCCCTGGGGCACCTACCTCACCTGCGAAGAGAACTGGAACGGCAACTTCGGTGCACGCTCGCCCCTGCCCGGCACCAACACCGAAATCGGCAAGCTGTACAACCGCTACGGCGTGGTGGCGGCCGGCTTCGGCTACCGCTGGCACGAGACCGACGACCGCTTCGACCTGGCGCAAAACCCGAACGAAGCGAACCTGTTCGGCTGGGTGGTCGAGATCGATCCGATGAACCCGTCAGCCGCGCCGGTCAAGCGCACGGCGCTGGGCCGCTTCAAGCATGAAAGCGCCCAGCATGTGGTGGACGCCGACAACCACGTCGCCCTCTACATGGGCGACGACGAGCGCAACGAGTACATCTACAAGTTCGTCTGCGCCGGCAAGTTCAACCCGACCAACAAGGCCGCCAACCGGGACCTGCTGGACAGCGGCACGCTGTATGTGGCGCGGTTCGCAGCCGATGGCACCGGCACCTGGCTGCCGCTGACGCCGGACTCGGTGGGTGTGAACGGCGTGGCGCTGCGCGACAACCCGAACTTCAGCGGCGCCGACGACGCCGAGGTGCTGGCCAAGATCCTGATCAAGACCCGGATGGCCGCTGACGCCGTGGGCGCCACGATGATGGACCGCCCCGAATGGACCGGCGTGCGCCCGCGCGTGGGTGGCTACAGCGAGATCGAGGTGTACTGCACCCTGACCAACAACAACCGCCGCGGCAGCAGCGCATCGCCCAGCGCCAATGCCATCGACGGCTCGACCACCGCCGCCAGCGCGCGCCCCGCGGTTGATGCGGCCAACCCCCGCGCGGACAACGTCTACGGTCACATCATCCGCTGGCGCGAGCAGGACAAGACGGTCACCGCCACGCGCTTCACCTGGGACCTGTTCGCCCAGGCCGGCGATACCGCCACGGCCAAGTCGCCGGCCAGCCGCTACGTCGGCAACATCAACGACACGCCGGACGGCAGCGCCGACTACGCTGCACCGGACGGCCTGTGGTTCGACCCGTTCGGCCGCCTGTGGGTGCAGACCGACCAGGTGGGCGACGGCAGCGGCGACTTCGTGAACGTCGGCGGCAACATGATGGTGTGTGCCGATCCGGCCACCGGCCAGACGCGCCGCTTCCTCACCGGCCCCAACAAGTGCGAGGTCACCGGCATCACGATGACGCCGGACGGCAAGACCCTGTTCGTCGGCATCCAGCACCCGGGTGAAGACGCGCTCTACACCAACCCCACCCAGTTCTCCAACTGGCCGCAGAACCAGTGGTCGGTGGAAGCCGACGGCGTCACGCCGCTGCCGGCGGGTCGCCCGCGCTCAGCCGTGGTGGTGATCACCAAGGACAACGGCGGAATCATCGGCACCTGAGGCGCCGCCCCACTTTTCGATCAAGGAGATTCCATGAAACTGCAACTGATCGCCGCGGCCGCCCTGGTCGCCGTCGCCGCATTGCCCGTGCAGGCCGCGCTCGTCACCGACGCGGCGGCCATCGCCGGCCCGCAGCTGACGGTCGACTTTGAAGCCTTCGACGGCCTGCTGACCAGCGGCCCCGTCACCGTGGGCACCGGCATCGTGTTCACCGGCGACAGCCAGGCCGAACTAGGCGCCAACAACCGCGTGCTGTACGACAACGGCCTGTGGGGCGTGGGCAACTTCTTCGCCGCAGGCGGCACCTCGGGCGAGCTGCGCTTCACCTTCACCAACGGCCTGTCCAGTGGTGCCGGCGCCTTCGTCAACCATGCCGCTTTCGACGCGCTGGCCGACCTGTACGGCACCGCCCCGCTGAGCGTGGAAGTCACGGCCTACGGCGACAACAGCCTCATCATCGAGACCCACGCCTTCGTCGTCGACACCGCTGCCGATGGCTACAACGAAGGCCAGTTCCTGGGCATCGTGCGCGCGCAGGCCGACATCCGCTCCATCGCCTTCAAGGGCGTGGGCGTGGTGGCGGACAACCTGACCGTCACCACGCCGGTGCCGGAGCCCGAGAGCTACGCCCTGATGCTGGCCGGCCTGGGCGTGCTGGGTCTGCTGTCGAACCGCCGTCTGCGCCAGTCGCGCGGCTGATCGCAGCACCGGGGCGTCGAACTGGCGCCCCGGTTTTGGGTGCGGCAAGGGTGCCCGGCGACCGGCATGAGCAATGAAAAAGCCCCTGGTGCTTGCACAGCACCAGGGGCCCCTCACAGACTCTGCGGTCAGCAGCGCCGGCGCATCACATGTGGTCGATCATCACCTGACCGAAGCCCGAGCACGACACCTGGGTCGCGCCTTCCATCAGGCGGGCGAAGTCGTACGTCACCTTCTTCGACGCGATGGACTTTTCCATCGAGCTGATGATCAGGTCGGCCGCTTCGGTCCAGCCCATGTGGCGCAGCATCATTTCGGCCGACAGGATTTCGGAACCGGGGTTCACGTAGTCCTTGCCAGCGTACTTCGGTGCGGTGCCGTGGGTGGCTTCGAACATCGCGACCGAGTCGCTCAGGTTGGCGCCCGGGGCGATGCCGATGCCGCCCACTTGCGCGGCCAGCGCGTCAGAGACGTAGTCGCCGTTCAGGTTCAGCGTGGCGATCACCGAGTACTCGGCCGGGCGCAGCAGGATCTGTTGCAGGAAGGCGTCGGCGATGGAGTCCTTGACCACGATGTCCTTGCCGGTCTTCGGGTTCTTGAACTTGCACCACGGGCCGCCGTCGATCAGCTCGGCGCCGAATTCCTTCTGTGCCAGCGCGTAGGCCCAGTCACGGAAGCCACCTTCGGTGAACTTCATGATGTTGCCCTTGTGCACGATAGTGACGCTGGGCTTGTCGTTGTCGATGGCGTACTGGATGGCCTTGCGCACCAGGCGCTCGGTGCCTTCCTTCGACACCGGCTTGATGCCGATGCCCGAAGTGTTCGGGAAGCGGATCTTCTTGACGCCGAACTCTTCCTGCAGGAACTTGATCAGCTTCTTGGCCTTGTCGCTCTCGGCTTCGAACTCGATGCCGGCGTAGATGTCTTCCGAGTTCTCACGGAAGATGACCATGTTGGTCTTTTCCGGTTCCTTCACGGGGCTGGGCACGCCCTTGAAGTACTGGATGGGCCGCAGGCAGACGTACAGGTCGAGCTCCTGGCGCAGCGCCACGTTCAGGCTGCGGATGCCACCGCCCACGGGCGTGGTCAGCGGGCCCTTGATCGACACGACGTAGTCGCGCACGGCGTGCAGGGTTTCTTCCGGCAGCCACACGTCGGGGCCGTACACCTTGGTCGACTTCTCGCCGGCGTACACCTCCATCCAGTGGATCTTCTTCTTGCCGCCGTAGGCCTTGGCCACCGCAGCGTCCACCACCTTGAGCATCACGGGGGTGATGTCGAAGCCCGTGCCGTCGCCCTCGATGTAGGGAATGATCGGCTCGTCGGGCACATTGAGCGAGAAGTCCGCATTGACGGTGATCTTCTGGCCACCCGTGGGCACTTGGATGTGCTGGTACATGAAAAGGGGCTCCGGTATTGAAAACAGGGAGGGAAACTCGCGAACGATTCTAGTTCAGCCGCTCTGTCAACCACGGTTTGCGGGACAGCAATCCAGCCTCGCTACCATGGCGCATCGACAGACCGCCATGGGACTTTGACCGATGAAGCTGACAACAAGGGCAGCGGTTGCGCTGACGCTGGCCGCCAGCGCCGCCGCGTGGGCGCAGGACGCACCGCAGCGCCTGCCCAGCATCCCGCTGAACGCGGGCATGTACAACATCAAGGCCGAAGTGGCCCAGACCGAGGAGCAGCGCCAGATCGGGCTGATGCACCGCAAGGAGATGCCGGCCACCGACGGCATGCTGTTTGTGTTCGAGCAGCGCGCCACCCGCTGCTTCTGGATGAAGAACACGCTGCTGCCGCTGTCCATCGCCTTCCTGGCCGATGACGGAACGGTGGTGAACATCGCCGACATGCAGCCGCAGAAGCTGGACAGCCATTGCTCCGAGCAGCCGGTTCGCTACGCGCTGGAGATGAACCAGGGTTGGTTCGCCAAGCGTGGCATCAAGCCGGGCTCCAAGATCTCGGGCGCGCCGTTCCGCAAATGAAAAAGCCGCCCGAGGGCGGCTTTTTGCAGAACGGATCGCGCTGGATCAGTTGCTGGCGGCCGAAGCAGCGGTAGCAGCAGCCGAAGCGGCGTCGGCAGCGGCCGAAGCAGCGTCAGCGGCGGCCGGGGCAGCAGCGGGGGCCGGAGCCGGGGCTTCCACAGGAGCCGGGGCGGGGGCCGGAGCTTCTTCCTTCTTGCCGCAAGCGGTCAGGGCAACGCCAGCAAACAGGGCAGCCAACAGGAGCGATTTGTTCATTTGTGTCCTCGAATCTGTATGTCGAACAATTACTGGTCATGGGGCGAACAGAACTGCACGCCACCCAAGACAAGGAACGCTCGAGCTGTCCCTTTGTCTAGCCCGCAAGTATACGAGGAGTAAGGGAGTTCCCTAGAGACCGGTCGGGTACCGAGTGCAGGCAACCACCGAACGTTGCGAAATTGCCTCAACCGTGATGTATCTGACCGCTGTCGGGCGTTCATGCCTCAAGCCGCAGGGGCAAAACACGAGCCCGCGCGTGCTTTGCCTCGCCTGCGCCCCTCAACTGGCCACGCGCACCCAGCCCGCCTGCGCCCATTCCGACAGCAAACCGACGGCTTCAGCACTCAAACGGGCGACATCTGCCGCGCCCAGGTGCCGATCGTCCGCCAGGCGGCGCATCAGACGGGCATCACGGCCGCCGGCGCGAAAGCTCTCGCCGTTGATGAAAACATGCTGGTCGTCGTAGAGCATTTTGCTGCGCGCGTCGAGTTCGATGGCAACGCCTGCCGCCAGGGCCTGCCCGGGCTCGAACCAGACCGAGCGCTTGGGCTCGCTCAAGTTTTCCCCGACCGCCATGGCCAAGGCTTGAGGATCGGCCAGCCATTCGCGCACGGCCTGGGCCGCGAAATCGGCCAGCGCCGGCGGCACCCGACCTGGCTCGTTGGTGGCCGGCTGCGTGGGGTCGCGGTACAGCCGCGTTTGCCGCGGGTCTTCGTCGTCGGCGCCATCGGCGGCGATGTCGGCCAGCCGCTGCAGCAGCTCGCGCGCCATCTCGCCGCGGCTGGGGGCGCGAAAGCCGATCGAGCAGGTCATGCACTCGCCGCCTTCGGCCACGCCGTCGTGGCCCCACATCGGCGGCAGGTACAGCATGTCGCCGGGCTCCAGCACCCATTCCTGCTGCGGCTCGAAGTTCGCCAGGATCTTCAATGGCACGCCGTCCACCAGCGTGCGGTCGGCCACCGGGCCGATGCGCCAGCGTCGCCGGCCCTGCACCTGCAGCAGGAACACGTCGTACGAATCGAGGTGGGGGCCCACGCCGCCGCCTTCGGTGGCGTAGGAGATCATCAGGTCGTCCAGCCGCGCCTCGGGCACGAAGCGGAAGCGGCTGAGCAATTCGTGCGCGGCGGGCACATGCAGGTCCAGGCCTTGCACCAACAGGGTCCAGCCGGGCGTTTTCAGCGGTGGCAGCGCGGTGCGGGCGATGGGGCCGTGGCGCAGCTTCCAGGCCATCTTGCCGCGGGCCGTGGGCTGGGGCTGGTGCACGATGAGGCGCGACTCGACCTCTTCGCGCGCGGCCAGCTCGAAGGCCTGCGAGCGGGTGACGGGCGGCACCACGCCGGGCACCGCCTGGCGGATGAGCAGCGGCTTCTTGTGCCAGTGGCGGCGCATGAATTGCGCGGGAGACAGGCCGCCCAGCAGCGGCAGAGCTTGATCGATGAGCATCGGCGGATTGTCGCCGCCGGCCGCCGGCGCCCTGGGCAGGTTGTGACATCATCCTGCGATGCTGATCAACGCCCCTTGCGTCGTCTCCCTGACCTGGAGACTCGCCGACACCCAAGGCCAGGCCATCGACGAACTGAATGAGCCGGTCGAATTTTTCTTTGGCGGTGACGACCTGCTGCCCAAGGTGGAAGAAGCCCTCGCCGGCCAGGCCGAAGGCTACGAAGTGCATCTGCACCTGGAGCCCGAACATGCCTTCGGCGACTATGACGCCGACCTGGTGTGCTTCGAAGACCGCGCGCTGTTCCCCGACGAGGTGGAGCCGGGCATGCAGTTCGAAGGCTTGCCCGAAGGCGCCACCACGCCCGACATGCCGGGCGACGCCATCTACACCGTGACCGAGGTCTACCCCTCGCAGGTGGTGCTGGACGCCAACCATCCGCTGGCCGGCATCGCGCTGCGCCTGCACCTGACGGTGCGCGGCGTGCGTGCCGCGACCGAAGACGAGATCGAGGCCGGCAGCGTCAATGAGTCGTCGGCCTTCAGCGTGCTGGCCTCGGCGCCACCGGCGCCAGGCCTCCACTGAACACAGGCACCAGACCCGCTCAGGCCGTACCAGTCGACCCGAACCCGCCGGTGCCCCGCTCGCTGGCGTCGAAACTTTCGACGCGGCGGAAGCTGGCCTGCACCACCGGCACGATGACCATCTGCGCGATGCGCTCCATCGGCTGCACGGTGTAGGCCTGCTGGCCGCGGTTCCAGCAGCTCACCATCAACGGGCCCTGGTAGTCGCTGTCGATCAGGCCCACCAGGTTGCCCAGCACGATGCCGTGCTTGTGGCCCAGGCCCGAGCGCGGCAGCAGCATCGCGGCCAGCCCCGGGTCGGCGATGTGGATGGACAGGCCGGTGGGAATGAGGGCGGCCTGCCCCGGCTCCAGCACCAGCGGTGCGTCCAGGCAGGCGCGCAAATCCAGCCCCGCGCTGCCGGGAGTGGCGTAGGCGGGCATCTGCTCGGCCATGCGGGCGTCGAGCACTTTCACATCGATGACGGTCATGCGGGGGCGTGTGGCTGGCCGAGGCGGCCGGCGATCTCGCCCACCAGGGCGCGGGCCAGCGTCAGCTTGTCGGCGTGGGGAATGTCGTGGTGGCCGTTTTCGTCCACCAGCAGCAGTGCATTGTCGTCGCGGCCGAAGGTGGCCGGCCCCAGGTTGCCGACGATCAGCGGGATGTTCTTGCGCAGCCGCTTCTCGCTGGCGTGCTGCAGCAGTTGCTCGCTCTCGGCGGCAAAGCCCACGCAGTAGGGCCGCTGCGGCAGTGCCGCCACCGCAGCCAGGATGTCGGGGTTCTCGGTCAGCGCCAGCGTGGGCACGCGGCGGTCGCCCTGCTTCTTGATCTTGTGGTCGGCGGTGGTGTCGGGCCGCCAGTCGGCCACCGCGGCGGTGGCGATGAACACGTCGTGCTGCGGCGCCAGCGGCAGCACCGCGGCCTGCATCTGGCGGGCGGTCTGCACGTCCAGCCGGGCCACGCCGCGCGGCGTGGGCAGGTGCACCGGTCCGGCCACCAGCGTGACCTGGGCGCCCGCCTCCTGCGCGGCGCGGGCCAGCGCGAAGCCCATCTTGCCGCTGGAATGGTTGGTGATGCCGCGCACCGGGTCGATGGGCTCGAAGGTGGGCCCGGCGGTGATGAGCACGCGGCGGCCGGCCAGCAGCTTGGGCTGGAAGAACGCGATCATCGCCTCGCACAGCTCCACCGCTTCCAGCATGCGGCCATCGCCCACTTCGCCGCAGGCCTGGTCGCCGGCGCCGGGGCCCAGCAGCGTGGCGCCGTCGGCCACCAGCTGGCGCACGTTGCGCTGGGTGGCCGGGTGGGCCCACATCTCGCGGTTCATGGCCGGGGCCACCAGCAGCGGGCAGCGATCGATGGGGCGCGCCAGGCAGGCCAGGCTCAGCAGGTCGTCGGCCCGGCCCTGCACCAGCTTGGCGATGAAGTCGGCGCTGGCCGGGGCAATGAGCATCGCATCCGCCTCACGGGTGAGGTTGATGTGCGCCATGTTATTGGGCTCGCGCGCGTCCCACTGGCTGGTGACCACAGGCCGGTTGGACAGCGCCTGCATCGTCACCGGGGTGATGAAGTGCTCGGCGGCTTCGGTCATCACCACCTGCACGGTGGCCCCGGCGCGCGACAGCTCGCGCACCAGTTCGGCCGACTTGTAGCTGGCGATGCCGCCGGACAGCCCCAGCAGGATGTGGCGGCCGGCAAGGTCTTGGCGTTCAGGCATGGGCGCACTGTAGCCGCTGGGCCCATTGTCACGCCGTCACGTGCCCTTGGGGAAGAAGACCACGTCCGGCAGATCCTGGAAATGCGCGTCGCAGGTCAGCAGGTCCGCGCCGGCGTGACGCGCCGTGGCGTAGACGATGGCGTCGGCGGTCGCCAGCTTGTGTTCGCGGTGCAGGTCCGCCGCCAGCAAAGCAATCGCGGTGTCCAGCGGCACCACGACGCACTTCCGCGTGTAGGCCATCACCTGATCGGCCTCGTCCTCACCGACTTCACGAACCAGCCACTTCGAGAGTTCGAGCTGCACGATCGTAGGCACGACGCATTGCGTCTGGTCGGGAAACTGCTTGACGAGCCTCTTGCCCAAGGCGCTGCCGGCCAGCCACTCGATCCAGGCCGAGGTGTCGACCACACGCGCAGCCGCCATCAGAAGCGGTCCGCCCGATCACGGTAGTCTTCCTTCCGCGCGCCCTTGGCGATGCCGGCCAGTTGCGCCAGCTCGGGCACGGGCATCAAAAGCACGCCCTTGCCCTTGGGGATGAAGACGAACTCCTGCCCCGCCTGCCAGTGCTGTTCCTCGCGCACGGACTTGGGAACGGAGATCTGGAACTTGCTGGACAAGGTGGCGGTGGCGGTCATGTTCTTACCCCGATCGCATCGATGACGATGGGGTAAGAATACAGCGCGCCCGCCAGCCGCGCCAGCGCGGACCTGACGACGGTCTTCTCCGAGACGGCCTCAGTCCCGCCGGGCCGCCCCAAGGGTCTGAGATCCCCCTCGGGGGGACGCGAGCGCAGCGAGCTTGGGGGCGAACCTCAGTCCCGCCGGGCCGCCCCAAGGGACTGAGCGCCCCCCTGGGGGGCAGCGAGCAAAGCGAGCTTGGGGGCCACCTCAGACCCGCTCAGCCACCCAGCCGCGCACCGATTGCAGCGCGCCGGCCAGCTTGCTGGCGTCGGTGCCGCCGGCCATGGCCATGTCGGGCTTGCCGCCGCCCTTGCCGCCCACCTGCTGGGCGACGAAGTTCACCAGCTCGCCGGCCTTGACCTTGCCCACGCTGTCGGCGGTGACACCGGCGGCCAGCTGCACCTTGTCGCCGTCCACCGCGGCCAGCACGATGGCGGCGGTCTTGAGCTTGTCCTTGAGCTTGTCCATGGTCTCGCGCAGCGTCTTGGCGTCAGCGCCTTCCAGCCGCGCGGCCAGCACCTTCAGGCCGTTGATGTCCACCGCCTGCGACATCAGCTCGTCGCCCTGCGCCGAAGCCAGCTTGCCCTTGAGCGCGGCCAGCTCCTTCTCCAGGCTGCGCACCTGGTCGAGCACCGCATTCACGCGCGTGCCCACTTCGGTGGGCGTCACCTTGAGCGTGGCGGCCAGGCGGTCGACGGTGTGCTCCAGGCCTTGCAGATAGGCCAGCGCGTTGTCGCCGGTCACGGCTTCCACGCGGCGGATGCCGGCGGCCACGCCGCTTTCGGCGACGATCTTGAACAGGCCGATGTCGCCGGTGCGGCGCACGTGGGTGCCGCCGCACAGCTCGCGGCTGCTGCCGATGTCCAGCACGCGCACGGTGTCGCCGTACTTCTCGCCGAACAGCATCATCGCGCCCAGCTTCTGCGCTTCTTCGATGCCCATGCTGCGGGCCTGCGTGTCGGCATTGGCCAGGATCTCGGCATTGACGATGGCCTCGACCTGCGCAATCTGCTCGGCCGTCAGCGGCGCGTTGTGCGCGAAGTCGAAGCGCGTGCGGTCGGCGGTGACCAGCGAGCCCTTCTGCTGCACATGGCTGCCCAGCACCTCGCGCAGGGCCTTGTGCATCAGGTGGGTGGCGCTGTGGTTGCGGATGGTCTTGGCGCGGCGCTCGGCATCGACACGGGCGGTGAGCACGTCGCCCACCTTGATCTCGCCTTCGACGATGCGGCCATGGTGGCCGTACACGTCGGCCTGGATCTTCAGCGTGTCTTCCACCAGCACGCGGCTGGTGGCGTTGCGCAGCTCGCCGGTGTCGCCATGCTGGCCGCCGCTTTCGGCGTAGAACGGCGTGTGGTCGAGCACGATCACCGCGTCGTCACCGGCGCGGGCCGAGTCCACCGGCGTGCCGTCCACGTACACCGCCGTGACGGTGGCCGTTTCGTGCAGCAGCACGTCGTAGCCGTGGAAGGTGGTGGGCGCGCCGCTGTACTCCAGGCCGGCCTGCATCTTGAACTTGCCGGCGGCGCGCGCCTGCTCGCGCTGGCGGCTCATCGCGGCGTCGAAGCCGGCGTTGTCCACCGACAGGCCACGCTCGCGGCAGACGTCGGCCGTCAGGTCGAGCGGAAAGCCGTAGGTGTCGTGCAGCTTGAAGGCCAGTTCGCCATCCAGTGCGCCGCCGCCCTGGGCCTGCAGCTTGGCCAGCGCCGTATCCAGGATTTCCATGCCGTTGGCGATGGTCTGGAAGAAGCGCTCTTCCTCCTGCTTCAGCACCTCGGTGATGCGGGCCTGCTGCTGGCGCAGCTCGGGGTAGGGCTCGCCCATCTGCTCGACCAGCGCGGGCACCAGGGTGTGGAAGAAGGGCTTGCGGGCGCCCAGCTTGTAACCATGGCGGATGCCGCGGCGGGCGATGCGGCGCAGCACGTAGCCGCGGCCTTCATTGCCGGGGATCACGCCATCGGCCACGGTGAAGGAGCAGGCGCGGATGTGGTCGGCGATGACCTTCAGGCTCGGGCTGTTCTGGTCACAGCCGCCGGCACCGGCGGCGCTGGCGCCGGGCCGCCCCAAGCCAGCGTCAGCCCCCTCGGGGGGTAGCGACGCCGCGCCAGCGGCTAGCTTGGGGGCCGCATGATCCACGGCCTGCTTGGCCGCGGCCAGCAGCGCCACGAAGAGATCGATCTCGTAGTTGCTGTGCACATGCTGCAGCACCGCGGTCACGCGCTCCAGGCCCATGCCGGTGTCGACGCTGGGCTTGGGCAGCGGATGCATCACACCGTCTTCGGTGCGGTTGAACTGCATGAAGACGTTGTTCCAGATCTCGATGTAACGGTCGCCGTCTTCATCGGGGCTGCCCGGGGGGCCACCGGCGATCTCCGGGCCGTGGTCGTAGAAGATCTCGGTGCACGGGCCGCAGGGGCCGGTGTCGCCCATCATCCAGAAGTTGTCGGACATGTAGCGGCCGCCCTTGTTGTCGCCGATGCGCACGATGCGCTCGGCGGGCACGCCCACCACCTTGTTCCAGATCTCGTAGGCCTCGTCGTCCTCGGAGTAGACGGTGACCCAGAGCTTGTCCTTGGGCAGCTTGAAATGCTCGGTCAGCAGCTCCCAGGCGTAACTGATCGCGTCCTTCTTGAAGTAGTCGCCGAAGCTGAAGTTGCCCAGCATCTCGAAGAAGGTGTGGTGGCGCGCGGTGTAGCCGACGTTTTCCAGGTCGTTGTGCTTGCCGCCGGCGCGGATGCACTTCTGCGCGGTGGTGGCACGGCTGTACGGCCGCTTGTCGAAGCCCAGGAACACGTCCTTGAACTGGTTCATGCCGGCGTTGGTGAACAGCAGCGTCGGATCGTCGCCCGGCACCACCGGGCTGGAGGCCACGATGGTGTGCCCCTTCGATTCAAAGAACTTCAGGAACGTGGCGCGGATGTCGGAGGCTTTCATCTTGTAAATTTTATCCGTTCAGGCGGCAGCGCCCGGGTGGTGGAGTCGTATCTGCTGGTCGAGGAAACGGTAGAGCCGTTCGTCGTCGCTGAAGGCGACGTTGAAGCGCAGCCAGCCGGTGGGCCGCGGCTCGGCCAGGAACAGGTGGCCGGGGCCCAGCAGGATGCCCATCGTGGCCGCCTGCTGCGACAGCTCGATGCAATCGGTCAGGTCGGGGTGGCGGGCCCACAGGTACATGCCGGCCTTGGGTTCGCTGAACAGCTCGAAGCCCAGTTCGGTGAGGCGCCGGGCCACGCCCTCGTGCGCCTGTGCCAGCCGGTCGCGCAGGCTTTTCAGGTGCTTGCGCCAGCGGCCTTCGCACAGCGCGCCGAAGGCCAGGCGCTCGGTGATGTCGGACGAGGTCAAGCCCGAGACCATCTTCAGCTGCGCCAGGTCCTCCAGCAGCTCGCCACGCGCGGCCAGGTAGCCCACGCGGATGTTGGGCGAGATGGTCTTGGAATAGCTGCCCACGTACACCACCCGCCGCAACTGGTCCAGGCTGGCCAGCGAGGGGCGCTGCTCGGGGTCGAGGTCGGCGTAGATGTCGTTTTCCACCACCGTCAGGCCGTGCTGGTCGGCCAGCTTGAGCAGCTGGAACAGCTGCGCCACCGGCGCGACCGAGTTGGTGGGGCTTTGCAGCCGCGGCTGGGTGAAAAACACCTTGGGCCGGTGCGCCACCAGCAGCTCCTCGAAGGCGGCCAGGTCGTAGCCGCCCGGCGCACGCGGCACGCCCACCAGCCGCGCGCCCAGAAAGCGCAGCATGAACATCAGGTTGGGGTAGCCGGGGTCGTCCACCATCACCGTGTCGCCGGGGCGCACCAGGCCGCGCGCCACCAGGTCGAAGGCCTGGCTGGAGCCCTGGGTGAGCAGGATCTGCCCGGCGGTGGCCGTCACCTCGCGCTCGGCCAGCGATTCGGCGATCAGCACCCGCAGCGCCATGTGGCCGTGCGGCAGGCCGTAGCCGCCCAGCTCCACGCCTTCGCTGGCCAGCTGGCGCAGGCTGCGGCGCACGCCTTCTTCGAACAGCCAGCCATTGGGCAGCCAGCCGCAGCCGGGCCTGAGTTCGAGGTTGCGGCTCTCGAAGATGTGGCGCAGGTACCAGCGCGCGTCGAAGCGCAGGTCGGCGCTCTCGGGCTCGGCCTGCGCCGGCGCGGCGGCGTCGGTGGCGCGGCGCTTGACGAAAAAGCCCGCGTTGGAGCGCGATACCACCCAGCCCTGGGCCACCAGGCGGTCGTAGGCTTCCACCACGGTGAAGACGCTGATGGAATGCGCCGCCGCCAGCGCGCGGATGGAGGGCAGCTTGGCGCCGCCGCGCAGCGTCTGCTCGGTGATCAGTTGCCGGAAGCCGTCGACGATCTGCGTGACCAGCGGCGTTCGCGATTCAGGATTCAGGGTGATCACGGTGCACCGTATTGGGGACAGTGTGTATGGGGCGTACCGCCAGCACAGTGCTCTGCCGACGATGACACGATGTACATGGTATTCGCCGCGGGCCGTGCCTAAAGTCACGCACACCCCCCGCCCTGCTGCGAGAAGACCATGCACAGCGAACCCGACCTGATCACGTCCCTGGCGCAGCCCGCCGCCACCAACGCGGCCCTGATGGCCCGCCGCCGCGCCGCCGTGCCGCGCGGCGTGGGCCAGGCGCACGAGATCTTCATCGCCCGCGCCGAGAACGCCGAGTTCTGGGACGTGGAAGGCAAGCGCTACATCGACTTCGCCGGCGGCATCGCGGTGCTGAACACCGGCCACTGCCACCCGCGCATCATCGAGGCGGTCAAGGCCCAACTCGACCTGTACACCCACACCTGCTTCCAGGTGGTGGCCTACGAACCCTACGTGGAACTGGCTGAGCGCCTGGCCGCGCTGGCCCCGGGCGAAGGCGCCAAGAAGACGCTGTTCCTGTCCACCGGCGCCGAGGCGGTGGAAAACGCCGTCAAGATCGCCCGCAGCTACACCAAGCGGCCGGGCGTCATTGCGTTTACCGGCGGCTACCACGGCCGCACCGTGATGACGCTGGGCCTGACCGGCAAGGTGGCCCCGTACAAGACCGGCTTCGGCCCCTTCCCGGGCGAGGTGTTCCATGCCCTCTTCCCCAACCCGCTGCACGGCGTGAGCGTGGAAGACGCGCTGGCTTCGGTGGCGCTGCTGTTCAAGAACGACATCGAGCCCGAGCGCGTGGCGGCCTTCATCGTCGAGCCGGTGCAGGGCGAAGGCGGCTTCTACGAGGCACCGGCCGCCTTCGTGGCCGGGCTGCGCGCGCTGGCCGACCAGCACGGCATCTTGCTGATCGCCGACGAGGTGCAGACCGGCGCCGGCCGCACCGGGACCTGGTTCGCGTGCGAGCAATGGCCGGTGGCGCCCGACCTGATCACCAGCGCCAAGTCGATGGCCGGCGGCTTCCCGATCTCCGCCGTCATCGGCCGCGCCGACGTGATGGACGCACCCGGCCCCGGCGGCCTGGGCGGCACCTATGCCGGCAGCCCGATCGGCTGCGCCGCCGCGCTGGCGGTGCTGGAAGTGTTCGAGCAGGAGCAACTGCTGCAGCGCAGCCAGGCGCTGGGCGAGCGACTGCGCGCCGGCCTGCGCGCCATCGCGGCCAAGGTGCCGGCGGTGGTGGACGTGCGCGGCCTGGGCGCCATGGTGGCGCTGGAGCTGGGCAAGGACGGCGACGTGCACCAGCCCGACGCCGACCTGACCGCCCGCGTGGTGCGCGAAGCCGCCCGCCGCGGCTTGGTGCTGCTGTCCTGCGGCAGCTACGGCAACGTGATCCGCATCCTGGTGCCGCTGACCGCGTCGGACGCGCTGATCGACGAAGGCCTGCAGGTGCTGGCCGACAGCTTCGCCGCCGTGGCTTGAACATCGCCATGACCACCCTCGCCGAACCCCCCGCCGCCAGCCAGGCCGCGCCCGCCGGCGGCCTGCGCGCCGCCACCTTCCCTGCCGAGCCGCTGGTCAGCTTTGTCGGCGTGCAAAAGACCTACGACGGCGTGAACCTGGTGGTGCGCAAGCTCGACCTGGACATCCGCCGCGGCGAGTTCCTGACGCTGCTGGGCCCCTCGGGCTCGGGCAAGACCACCACGCTGATGATGCTGGCCGGCTTCGAGTCGCCCACCGCCGGCGAGATCCTGCTCGACCGCAAGCCCATCACCCGCACCCCGCCGCACAAGCGCAATTTCGGCATGGTGTTCCAGAACTACGCGCTGTTTCCGCACATGACGGTGGGCGACAACGTGGCCTACCCGCTGACGGTGCGCCGTGTACCCAAAGCCGAGCAGGCCCAGCGGGTGGAGCGGGCGCTGACCATGGTGCGGCTGCAGGGCATGGCGGGCCGCTACCCGTCGCAGCTGTCGGGTGGCCAGCAGCAGCGCGTGGCCCTGGCCCGCGCACTGGTGTTCGAGCCGCAGCTGGTGCTGATGGACGAACCGCTGGGCGCGCTCGACAAGCAGCTGCGCGAGCACATGCAGATCGAGCTGAAGGAGTTGCATAGACAACTCGGCGTCACCTTCGTCTTCGTCACCCACGACCAGGGCGAGGCGCTGACCATGAGCGACCGGGTGGCGGTGTTCAACAACGGCGTCATCCAGCAGATCGCCCCGGCCGACACCATGTACGAGCAGCCGGCCAACCGCTTCGTGGCCAGCTTCATCGGCGACGGCACCATGCTGCCGGCCACGCTGCGCACCACCGGCGCCGATGGCCGTGGCGATCGCTGCAGTGCGGTGATGGCCGACGGCACGGTGCTCACCGGCATCAACGTCAATGCCGCGACACAGGGCGCCGAGGTGATGGTGGGCATCCGCCCCGAACGCATCGGGGTGCATGCCGCACCGCCCGCAGGCGGTGCCGCCAACCTGCTGCGCGCCCAGGTGCGCAGCATCGTGTACTTCGGCGACCACCTGCGGCTGCTGTGCGGCGTGGGCGCCGACGGCCGGCATGAGGCCGCCGTCAAGCTGCCGCTGTCCGCGCCCGCGGTGCCGGCCGCGGGCGACCACGTCTGGCTCGAATTCCCGCAGGCGCTGACCCGCGTCTACGCCTGAGCCCGCACTCCTTCCTTCCCCGTTCGACCACCGAGAACTGCACCATGCAACTGAAGACCCTCGTCCTCGCCCTGTCCGCGCTGTGCGCCCTGCCGGCGCTGGCCCAGCAGCAGATCACCGTCGTCAACTTCGGCGGCGCCAATGCCAACGCGCAGAAGAAGGCCTACTACGAGCCCTTCGAGAAGGCCACCGGCACCAAGGTCATCGCGGTGGAATACAACGGTGAGCAGGCCAAGGTCAAGGCCATGGTCGAGACCAAGAAGGTCACCTGGGACGTGGTGGAGGTCGAATCGCCCGACGTGGCCCGCGGCTGCGACGAAGGCCTGTTCGAGAAGATGGACTACAGCAAGCTGGGCGGCAAGGAGAGCTTCCTGCCCGCCGCGGTGAGCGAATGCGGCGTGGGCGTGTTCGTCTGGTCCACGGTGATGGCCTGGAACGGCGACAAGCTCAAGGACGGCCCCAAGACCTGGGCCGACTTCTGGGACACCAAGAAATTCCCGGGCAAGCGCGGCATGCGCAAGGGCGCGCGCTACAACCTCGAATTCGCGCTGATGGCCGATGGCGTGAAGTCGGCCGACGTGTACAAGGTGCTGGGCACCAAGGAAGGCGCCGAGCGCGCCTTCAAGAAGCTGACAGAGCTCAAGCCCGCCATCCAGTGGTGGGAAGCCGGCGCCCAGCCGCCGCAGTTCCTGGTGGCCGGCGACGTGGTGATGAGCACCGTCTACAACGGCCGCATCGACGCCGCCAACCGCGAAGGCAAGAACCTCAAGATCGGCTGGACCGGCGGCATCTACGACCTGGACCACTGGGTGATCCCCAAGGGCGCGCCCAACAAGGAAGCGTCGATGAAGTTCATCGCCTTCGCCACCACGGCCGACGCGCAGGCCGAGTACGCGAAGAACATCGCCTACGGTCCCACCAACACCAAGGCGATGGCCAAGCTGGACGCCGGCGTGCAGGCCAACCTGCCCACCTCGGCCGCCAACGCCAAGGACGCGCTGCAGTTCAACTTCAAGTTCTGGGCCGACCAGGGCGAGGACCTGGAAAAGCGCTTCGCCGCCTGGTCCACCAACTGAACCGGTAGCCCCGCATGACCGCCTCCGCCCTGCCGCTGACCGGCCCCGCCGATCCCCGATCGCTGCAGCGGCAGCTGGCGCGGGCCGGTCGGCAGCGCAAGCTGCGCGCCTTCGCGCTCACCTTGCCGCTGCTCATCTTTTTGCTGCTCACCTTCCTGGTGCCGATCGCCGGGCTGCTCAAGCGCGCGGCCGAAAACCCGGAGGTGGCCAATGCGCTGCCCCGCACCGTGGCCGCGCTGGACGGCTGGAGCCGCGAAGGCACGCCGCCCGAGGCGGCCTTCGCGGCGATGGCGGCCGACCTGGCCGCCCTGCCCGACCGCTCGGATGCCGGCGCGCTGGCGCGCCGGCTCAACAGCGCCGAGCCGGGCGCCCGCTCGCTGGTGATGAACACCTACAAGGCGATGCCGCTGCCCGCCGGCAGCAACGCCCGCACCGAACTGCTGGCGCTGGACGAGCGCTGGAGCGAAGCCAAGTACTGGCAGGCCATTGCCAAGAACGGCGAGCGCTGGACGCCCGACTACCTGCTGGCTTCGGTCGACCTGCAGCGCGATGCCAACGGCCACATCGAGCGCATGGCGCCCGAGCAGCGCGCTTTCGGCGGCATCCTGCTGCGCACCTTCCAGATCAGCCTGGTGGTCACGCTGCTGTGCCTGCTGCTGGGCTACCCGCTGGCCTACTGGCTCAGCACGCTCAGTGCCCGCCAGGCCAACCTGCTGATGATCCTGGTGCTGGTGCCCTTCTGGACCAGCATCCTGGTGCGCATGGCCGCCTGGATCGTGCTGCTGCAGTCCGAAGGCCTGGTCAACCATGCGCTGGCAGCGCTGCACCTGATCGACAAGCCGCTGCAGCTGCTGTTCAACCGCACCGGCGTGCTGGTGTCGATGACGCACATCCTGCTGCCCTTCATGATCCTGCCGCTGTACAGCGTGATGAAGAGCGTGCCGCCCACCTACCAGCGCGCTGCGGTGTCGATGGGCAGCACGCCGCTGGCCGCCTTCTTCCGGGTGTACGTGCCGCAGACCTACCCCGGCATCGGCGCCGGCGGGCTGCTGGTGTTCATCCTGGCCATCGGCTACTACGTGACGCCGGCGCTGTTGGGCGGCCCCGACGACCAGATGCTGAGCTACTACATCGCCCAGTACACCAACGTGAACGTGAACTGGGGCATGGCCTGCGCGCTGGGCGCGATGCTGCTGGCCGCCACGCTCGTGCTGTATGCGGTGTACCGCCGCATCACCAAGTCTGAACTGAGCCTGGGTTGACCATGAAGCTGCTGCCCGACTTTCCCGCCTACGCCACGCCGCTCGACAAGGCCGGCTGGTGGGGGCTGCGCCTCTTCTGCGTGGCGGTGCTGGTGTATCTGCTGGCGCCCATCCTGGTGATCATGCCGCTGTCGTTCAGCGACAGCTCCTTCCTCGTCTACCCGATCCACGGCTGGTCGCTCAAGTGGTACGAGAACCTCTTCGCCTCTGAAGAATGGGCCCGCGCCGCGAAGAACAGCTTCATCGTGGCCCCTGCGGCCACTCTGATCGCCACCGTGCTGGGCACCACCGCCGCGGTGGGGCTGGCGCGCACCAGCTTTCCGTTCAAGGGGCTCTTGATGAGCCTGCTGATCGCGCCGATGGTGGTGCCCATCGTGGTGGTGGGCGTCAGCACCTACCTGTTCTTCGCGCCGCTGGGCCTGGCCGACAGCTATGTGGGCCTGATCGTCGTGCATGCCGCGCTGGGTGCGCCGTTTGTGCTCACCACCGTGCTGGCCACGCTGCAGGGCTTCGACCACAACCTGGTGCGCGCCAGCCTGGGCCTGGGCGAAACGCCGATGCGCACCTTCTTCCGCATCACGCTGCCGGTCATCGCGCCGGGCGTGATCTCGGGCGCGCTGTTCGCGTTTGCCACTTCGTTCGATGAAGTGGTGGTAGCGCTGTTCCTGGCCGGACCCGAACAGCTGACCCTGCCACGGCAGATGTTCAACGGCATCCGCGAGAACATCTCGCCCACCATCGCCGCGGTGGCCACGCTGCTGATCCTGTTCACCACCTCGCTGCTGGGTGTGCTGGAGTGGATCCGCGGCCGCCGCGCTTGAGCAGTCTGACGATGAGCGACTCCTTTAACCAGCCGCTGGGCGGCAATGCGATGCCGCGCTTCGGCGGCCTGGCCAGCATGATGCGGCTGCCCATGGCCACCAGCCCCGTGGGCCTGAACGCCGCCTTCATCGGCGTGCCGCTGGACATCGGCACCAGCCACCGGCCGGGCACCCGCTTCGGCCCGCGGCAGATCCGCGCCGAATCGGCGCTGATCCGGCCCTACAACATGGCCACCGGCGCCGCGCCCTTCGACAGCCTGCAGGTGGCCGACCTGGGCGACGTGCCCATCAACACCTACTCGCTGACCAAGTCGGTGGACCTCATCACCGACTTCTACCGCCCGGTGCTGGCCGCCGGCTGCATACCGCTGACGCTCGGCGGCGACCACACCATCGCGCTGCCCATTCTGCGCACCATGGCCGAGCGCCATGGCCCGGTG
>NZ_CAXFDV010000523.1:0-1821 GCF_964001545.1 uncultured Aquincola sp. | reverse complement strand
CCCACGGTGCCCATCAGCAGCGTGTGGCCGTCGGGTGCCGACTTGGCCACTTCGGCCGCGCCGATGTTGCCGCCCGCGCCGGGCTTGTTGTCGACGATGAAGGGCTGGCCGAACACCCGCTGCAGCTCGGGCGCCAGCGCACGCGCCAGGATGTCGGTGGTGCCGCCGGCCGCGAAGGGCACGACGATGCGCACGGGCTTGCTGGGCCAGGCGGCTTGCGCCAGCACTGCGAAGGGGGCGGTGGCCAGCGGTGCGGCGGCCAGCGCGGTGAGCCAGGTGCGGCGGGAAATGCTCATGCCTTGGTCTTTCCTTGAAACTTCAGTGAAAGACCGAGTTTGCAGCAGCGCACGGCGCTGCCCGCCGGGGGATTGCCCTGCCGGAAGATTCAGCGCTGGAACACGAAGGACATCTGCCCCGGTGCGCGCGACGACTGCAGCACGCGCGGCTGCGCGGGCCGCACCACGCTGCGCGCGGCGCCGGCCTGCGGGCTGCTGGGCAGGGTACGCGCGGCGGGCGGGCTGGCGGGTTCAGGCCGCGGGGTGGGCAGGCTCATGCGGTGGGGACTCCTTGTGCAGGCAGGGCAGGCTTCGTGCCATGGCGCCAGCACGTGCATTGCGTCACGCAGGCGCACCCCGGTTGACGCGAAGTGTCACAAGCGCCGCACGGGCACCGACGTTTTGCGTCAGCCAGCGCCTGCGCGGACAGGAAACGTCAGCCCGCCGGTTGCCAGCCGCGGGGCACCGCGGCCAGCAGGCGCTGGGTATAGGCCTGCTGCGGCGCCGCCAGGATCTGCTCGGCCGGCGCCTGTTCCACCACCTCGCCGTCCTTCATCACCAGCACCTCGTCGCTGATGAAGCGCACCACCGCCAGGTCGTGGCTGATGAACACATAGGCCAGGCCCAGCTCGTCCTGCAGGTCCTTCAGCAGGTTCAGCACCTGGGCCTGCACGCTGACGTCGAGCGCGCTCACCGCTTCGTCCAGCACCAGCACCTCGGGCTGCAGCGTCAGGCAGCGGGCGATGGCGATGCGCTGGCGCTGGCCGCCGCTGAACTCGTGCGGGTACTTGCCGAAGGCGCGCCCGTCCAGGCCCACCCTGCCCAGCAGCTGCCGGGCCAGCTGCTCACGCTCGGCCACGCTGGCGCCGATGCCGTGGATGGTCATCGGCTCGACCAGCGTCTGGCCGATGGAAAAGCGCGGGTTGAGCGACGCATACGGGTTCTGGAACACGATCTGGATGCGCCGGCGCATCGCCTGCCGTTCGCGGTCGGTGAGCGTGAGCAGGTTCTTGCCGTCGAAGATCACCTCGCCGCCGGTGGGCTCATGCAGGCGCAGCAGCGTCAGGCCCATGGTGGTCTTGCCCGAGCCGGATTCACCCACCACGCCCAGCGTGTGGCCGCGCCGCAGCTGGAAGTTGACGCCGCGCACCGCCTTGAACTCGCGCTTGCCGAACAGGCCCTGCGGCAGGAAGAAGCTCTTGGCCAGCGAGCGCACTTCCAGCACCACCGGCGCCTGCGCATCCTTCGGGCGAGCCGGCGGCGCCGCCGAGGTGGGCTGGCCGGCGATGTGGTCGTCGATCACCGTCAACCGCGCCGGGTTGTGGGTCAGGCTGGGGCGGCAGGCCAGCAGCGCCTGGGTGTAGGCGTCCTGCGGCGCGCTGAAGATGCGGGCCACCGGCCCCTGCTCGCGCACCACGCCATGGCGCATCACCACCACCTGGTCGGCGATCTCACCCACCACGCCCAGGTCGTGGCTGATGAACAGCACGCTCATGCGGTGCTTGTCCTTCAGCCGCGCCAGCAGCTCCAGGATCTGGCGCTGGAT
>NZ_CAXFDV010000522.1:0-31651 GCF_964001545.1 uncultured Aquincola sp. | reverse complement strand
TGCTGCCTTGCTGCAGGAAGTGCTGGCGCACGGCGGCCGGGTCGGTGCCGGCGGCCAGCACGGCTTCCTGCAGCTGCTCGATGGTCACGCCCAAGGCCTCGCACCAGTAGCGCACCACGTCCGGGTCGTCGGTGTCCACGCTGGTGGGGATCGGGTCTTCGGGCCGGCGGCTGCTGCTGGCGTTGTCGGTGTCGGTCATGCGGTCTCCTGGCATGCCCAGGCTGGGGCAACCGTCGTGCCGCCGGTCGGTGGCATCATGCGTCGCTGTGCCGTATCCCGAACTTGCCCTCCTGGTGGGCGTGCTGCTGCTCGCCACCCTGTGTGCCCACGGGCTGGCGCGGTGGCGGCCGCCCGACCCCCCCGCCGCCTACGCCGCCATCGACGGCCTGCGCGGTTACCTCGCCTTGATGGTGTTCGTGCACCACGGCGCCGTGTGGTGGGGCTACCTGCACACCGGCCAGTGGCGACCGCCGCCTTCGCGGCTGATGAACAACCTGGGCGAAGGCAGCGTCGCGCTCTTCTTCATGATCACGGCGCTGCTGTTCGGCGGCAAGCTGCTGCAGGCGCGCCAGCGGCCGATCGACTGGCTGCACCTGGCGGTGTCGCGGGTGCTGCGGCTGACGCCGCTGTACCTGGTGGCCATGGCCGCGATGTTCATGCTGGTGGCGCTGGTCACCGGCGGGCAGTTGCAGCAGCCGCTGCCCCAGCTGTTGGTCAATGCCGCGCGCTGGCTGCTGTTCGCCATTCCGGGGGCGCCCGACCTCAACGGCCTGCCGGTCACCTACGTGCTGGTGGCGGGCGTGGTGTGGTCGCTGATGTACGAATGGGTGTTCTACGCGGCGCTGCCCTGGCTGGCGCTGGCGCTGCGGCTGGCGGTGCCGCTGGTGGGCTTGATCGTCGGCGGGCTGGTGATCGCCTTCATCGCGTGGTGCGCGTCCATGACCCAGCCTTTGCAGTTCCGCTACCTGCTGCCCTTCCTGGGCGGCTTCGGGGCCTGCGTGCTGGTGCGCTGGCCGGGCTTTGGCCGGCTGGCGCAGCATCCGCTGGCCACGCCGGTGCTGCTGGGGCTGCTCGCGGTGGGCTTCCTGGCCCGGCCGTCGGTGTACTCGCCCTGGCCGCTGCTGGCCCTGGCCGGTGCCTTTGCGCTCCTGGCGGGCGGCAATACCCTGTTCGGTCTGCTGCACAGCCGCGCCGCGCGCACGCTGGGCGAGATGTCGTACGGCCTGTACCTGCTGCATGGCCTGCTGCTGTTCACGCTGATGCGCGTGGCCGCCGATGCCCGGGCCTGGTCGGCCGATGGCTTTGCGCTGGCACAGCTGGCGCTGGTGCCGGTGCTGGTGGGCCTGTGCTTCCTGGCCCACTTGTTGGTGGAGCGGCCCGCGATGCGGCGCGTGCGGGCCACCACGCGCTGGCTGCGCGATGCGCGGGCCCGCTCGGCCAGCTTCAGCTCACCACGGCCTCGCTGATCATCATCACCGGCTGCAGGTCGGTGTAGTTGGGGATGTCGCCCAGGATCTCCTGCGCCTTGGGGCCGAAGGCCGCCTGGAAGGCCTCCACCGAGTCGAAGAACAGCGAACAGGTGCCCACGTAAGGCGGCGGCGAGCCGGGCGCGCCGCCCGACAGGCCCTTGTCCACCGTGTAGCGCAGGCAGGCCGGGCCCAGCTTGTCCTGCACCATCGGCATGTGCTTGTCGCGGTAGTAGTCGTGGTCGAAGCGCGCCCCGGGCGCATGCGGGTACATCACGGTCACCTTGATCATTGAATGGCTCCTGCTCAGGCGGCCGGCATGGCCGCCGCCGCAGCAAGTTAGGCCAAGTGCCAGGGGGGCGCATCCGGCTCTACCCGGCCTTGCCAGGCCGGGGCTGCCGCGCCCGCGTCAACGCAGGGCGATGATCAGCAGCGCCGTGGTCAGGCACATGACCGCGTTGCCGATGCTGACGACGATGGCGCGGTCCAGCCGCCGCCCATGCTCTTCGTACAGCCAGGCGGCCATCGATGCATTGGCCCCGGCGAACACCAGCCAGGTGATCAGCGAATGCTGGTTGGAGCCATGCTGCTGCCACAAGGTGATGATGGTGGGCAGGTAGGCGAACAGCCGGGTGGAGTTGAAGAACAGGAACACCCAGCGCATGCAGCGCAGGTACAGGTCTGACGGGGTAGCGGGGCGGTCGGCAGCAGCGGCGGCAGCGGTGGCGTTCATGGGCGGGTCCTGGGGCTGGAGGCGGTCACCGCAGTCTGCGGTGCGCCTGGCGCCGCCGTCTTGAGCCGAGCTGAAACGGGCTGAATCCTTGCCCTTCAGGCGGGCATCAGGCTTCGATCAGGCCCCAGCGCAGCGCCACCAGCGTCAGCTCGCTCTGGTTGCTGGCGCCCAGCTTCTGCTTGACGTGGTACAGGTGCGTGCCCACGGTGCTGGGCGAAAGCTTCAGGTTCTCGGCGATCTGCGCCACGCTCAGGCCGCGGGCCAGTTGCACGAACACGCTGAACTCGCGTTCGCTCAGGCCTTCGGCCGGGCTGGTCTCGCCGGTCACGGTGGCCAGTGCCAGCGCCTGCGCGGTCGCCGGGTCCACGTAGGGCCGGCCGGCGCCCACCGCGGTGACGGCCGCGATCAACGCATCGGGCGCGCTGCGCTTGCCCAGGTAGCCCAGTGCGCCGGCCTTCAGCGCCCGGCGCGGGTGGGCCGTGTCTTCATGGGCCGAGAGCACCAGCACCCGCGCCTTCGGGTCCTGCGCCAGCAGGCGGCGCAAGGCTTCCAGCCCGCCCATGCCAGGCATGGACAGGTCCATCACCACCACGTCGGGCCGGGCCTGCGCATAGTCGGTGCAGGCCTGCTCGCCGTTGTCGGCCTCGGCCACCACCTCGATCTGCGCATCGGCCAGCAACATGCGAAAGCCCATGCGCACCAGCGCATGGTCGTCCACCAGCATCACCCGCAACAAGGGCGTCATCGTGTCTCCATCGGCAGGCACACCTCCAGCCGGGCACCGCGGCCCGGCGCCGGCAGCAGGGCAAAACGGCCGCCCAGGCCTTCCACCCGCTCGGCCAGCCAGCGCAGGCCGTAGTGGCCCGGCGCGCCGGTGTCGGGCGCCGGGCGTCCGGCGGCAGGGGCCGGCGGCGGGCCGTTGCCGTTGTCGGTCACCTGCAGCCGCAGGCCGTCGGGCTCGCGCCGCAGGTCGAGCGTGATGTGGCTGGCCTGACCATGGCGCAGCGCATTGGTCACGCCTTCCTGCGCGGCGCGGTACAGCGCCAGCGCGGTCTCCGGCGACAGGGGTTCGTCGTCCAGCGCCACCTGCAGGTCCAGCTGCACGCCGCGCTGGGCGCGGCGGGTGCGCTCGGCCAGGTCGGCCAGCGCCTCGCCCAGGCCGAAGCGGTCCAGCACCAGCGGCGCCAGCCGCGGGATGATGCCGTGCATCGCGTCATACAGGCGCGAGCATTCGTCGGCGATCAGCCTGGCCGCCTGCTCGGTGGGCGCGTCCTTGTCCTTGCTGCGCTGGGCGATGGAAGTGGCCATGCTGCGCATCGCGGTGACCGACTGGCCCAGCTCGTCGTGCAGTTCGCGCGCGATCATGCGGCGCTCCTGTTCCACATGCCGCTCCACCCAGCGCGCCAGCTCGCGGCTGTCGGACAGCTGCATCTCTGCCCGCACCGCGCGGCGCTCGGTCTCGATGTGGTCTTCCAGCTGGCCCACCATGCGGTTGAAGGCGGCGCCGATGGCGGCGGCTTCGATGCCCGGCAGCCGCGGCAGCTGCACGCCGAAGCGGCCGGCCTCCACCTCGCCGAGCGCGCCGACGATGCGCGCAAACGGCCGCACCGCGCGGCCCACCAGCCAGAACACCAGCGCATTGACCACCGCCAGCAGCACCAGGGCGGAGCTGACCATCGTCGTGGCGCTGTCCCAGGCGTCGATGATCGCGCGCGAGGCATTGGCCCGCACCACCAGCTTGCCGTCCGGGAAGCCGATGAACTGCTCGTCGGGCGGCGGTGACACCAGGCGCTCGAACCAGTCGGGCGCATCGCGGCCGGCCTTGTAGGGTGAAGGCGGCGAGTGGTACAGCTCGTTGCCCTGCGCATCGAGCAGCGAGATCTCGTTGGAGCGCACCCGGCCCACGCCCTCGAGAAACGCACGCATGGCCAGCGTGCCCTGGGCGGCATACAGCCACGCGGTGCGCTTGAGCAACTGGGCGGCCACGCGGTTGGCGGCCACCACTTCCTCGCGCACCGATTCCTGCATGTTGCGCAGCTGCAGGCCCATCACCGCGGTGAGGAAGAGCAGCGTCAGCGCGCTCACCAGCAGGTTGATCTTCAGCCGCAGGCTCACGATGGATCTGCCAGGGCAAGCAGCTCGGCCAGCGCCGCGGCCATGGCTGCCACCATCGCCGGCTGCGAGGGATCGTGGCCCGCGCCTTCGGCCCAGTGCAGCCGGGCCTGCGGCAGGCGTTCGGCCAGCAGGCGCGCACTGTCGGGCGGGCAGATGCGGTCGGCCGTGCCGTGCACCAGCTGCACCGGCAGCCGGCGCAGCGGCGCCAGTCGGTCCAGCAGCGGCGGGTGCTGCAGCCAGCAGCCGGCGTGCAGGTAATGGGCCTGCACCGTGTAGCGCTGCAGCAGCACGGCCAGCGCATCGCCTTCGGGGGGCGGCGCCATGGTGCCGGTGGCGCGGCGGGTTTCCAGCTGCCACCAGGCGCGGGCGATGGCGCTGCGCTCGTCGGCATCGCCCGCCGCGGCCAGAAAGGTGTCCACCAGCGGCATGAAGGGCTGCATGTCGGCCGGCCGCGCCAGGAAGACGCTGCGCAGCAGCAGGCCGGCCACGGCGGCGGGCTCGGCCAACGCGTAGGCCAGTGCCAGCGTGGCGCCCCAGGAGCCGCCCAGCACCCACCAGCGATCGATGCCCAGCGTGCGGCGCAGCAAGGCCAGGTCGGTCAGCAGGTGGGCGGTGGTGTTGTGCTCGATGCTGCCGGCCGGCAGGCTGCGGCCGGCGCCTCGCTGGTCCAGGCCGATGACGTGCCAGCGCGCGGGGTCGAGCCCGCGGTACAGCGCCGGCCCCAGGCCCGAGCCGGGGCCGCCGTGCAGCAGCAGCAGCGGCGGCGCGCCGGCCGTGCCCCACTGCTGCACATGCAACTGATGACCGTGCGAAGCCGCCAGCATGAACTGCCGGAAGGGCGGGGGACTGAGGGACTGCAGGACGTCGGGCACGGCCCCATCGTATCGGCCCCAACCCCTAGCCGCGTTCATGGAAATCATGAAGGGGGATTCATGCTCACCCGGCTGGCTGCGCGCGGCCGCAGCCGCGACCATGTGCCACGGGGCGCGATCGTGCCTCCGCAGCCGCCAACCGGCACTGCGTCACTGGAGAAAGGAGCCTTCTATGAACATGCAATGGCAAACCCCGGCGGCCATCGACTGGCGTTTTGGCTTCGAAATCAGCCTGTACGTCGCGAACCGCTGACGGTGCCCGGTCGCCGCGCCTGGGGCGATGCACGCCTCAGCCCCCGGCGACCCCTCATGCCTGACTGACTGCCTACCATGCGCATCACGGTGCTCGGCGCTGCCGCCGGCGGCGGCTTCCCGCAGTGGAACTGCAACTGCCGCAATTGCGCCGGCCTGCGGGCCGGCACGCTCAAGGCCAAGGCGCGCACGCAGTCGTCCATCTTCATCCGGCCCGATCACGGCGCCGACGGCGTGCTGTTCAATGCCTCGCCCGACCTGCTGACGCAGATCCGCGCCAACCCTGAACTGCAACCGGGCCGCGGCCTGCGCGATTCGGCCATTGCCGGCGTGGTGTTGATGGACGGGCAGGTGGACCATGTGACGGGCCTGTTCATGCTGCGCGAGCGTTCGCGCCCCGCGCCCGAGCGGCCCGGCGGCCGCGCGCCCGACCCGCTGCCGCTGTGGTGCACCGACGCCGTGGCCGAAGACCTGACCCACGGCAACCCGGTGCTGCGCGTGCTCAGCCACTACTGCGGCACCGCGCGCCAGCCCATCGCGCTCGATGGCGCACCCTTCAGCGTGTCGGGCGCCGATGGCCTGCAGTTCAAGGCGCTGCCGCTGGACAGCAAGGCCGCGCCCTATTCGCCCCACCGCGACAGCGGCGAGCCGGGCGACAACATCGGCATCACCGCCATCGACCAGCACAGCGGCCGGCGCCTGTTCTACGCACCGGGGCTGGGCGCCATCACGCCCGCGGTGTTCGATGCGATGAGCAGCGCCGACGCGGTGATGGTGGACGGCACCTTCTGGACCGACGACGAGATGATCACCACGGGCGTGGGCCCGCAGCGGGCGCGCGCCATCGGCCACCTGCCGCAAAGCGGACCGGGCGGCATGCTGGAAGTGCTGGGCCGGCTGCCGGCCAGCACCCGCAAGCTGCTCATCCACATCAACAACACCAACCCGATCCTGGACGAGGACTCGGCGGCGCGCGCCGAGCTGGCGCGCGCGGGCGTCGAGGTGTGCGAGGACGGGATGCAGATCACGCTGTGAGCATTGCGATGACCGCCACCACGCCTACCAATACTGCCGCAGCCTGGGACCGCGTCGAGTTCGAGGCGCAGCTGCGCGCCAAGGGCAAGGCGTACCACATCCACCATCCGTTCAACGTGATGCTCAACAGCGGCCATGCCACGCCCGAGCAGATCCGCGGCTGGGTGGCCAACCGGTTTTATTACCAGATCGCGATCCCCATCAAGGACGCGGCGGTGATGAGCAACTGCACCGACCGCGAGGTGCGCCGCGGCTGGGTGCAGCGCATCCTGGACCACGACGGCTTCGAGCTCACAGGCCCCGAAGGCACGGTGCGCGACCCCGGCGGCATCGAGGCCTGGCTGCGCCTGGCCGAAGCCGTGGGCCTGACCCGCGAAGAAGTGCTGGACCTGCGCCATGTGCTGCCGGCGGTGCGCTTTGCGGTGGATGCCTACGTGAACTTCGCGCGCCGCGCGCCCTGGCAGGAGGCGGTGTGCTCCTCGCTCACCGAACTCTTCGCGCCCGAGATCCACAAGCAGCGCCTGGCCACCTGGCCCGAGCACTACGGCTGGATCGAGCCCGGCGGCCTGAGCTACTTCCGCAACCGCGTGAGCCAGGCGCGGCGCGACGTGGAGCAGGGCCTGGCCATCACGCTGGACCACTTCACCACCCGGCCGCTGCAGCAGCGTGCGCTGGAGGTGCTCCAGTTCAAGCTCGACATCCTGTGGGCGATGAACGATGCCATGGCCACCCGCTACGGCGTGCAGGGGGTGGCATGACGGCCGTGACCCCAGAGACCGTGCCGCGCGTGGCGCCGGGCTTCCGGCTGCAGTGGGAGCCAGCGCAGGACTGCCATGTGCTGCTGTATCCCGAAGGCATGGTCAAGCTGAACCAGAGCGCCGGCGAGATCATGAAGCGCTGCGACGGCGCCAAGCCGCTGGCCGCGATCGTCGATGAGCTGGAGCAGGCCTTCAATGCCCAGGGCCTGCTGCCCGACGTCATCGCCTTTGTCGAGATGGCGGGCAAGCAAAGGTGGCTGGCGTGGACATGAACGCCCCGGCGACCCGGCCCGGCCCGCCGCTGTGGCTGCTGGCAGAGCTCACCTACCGCTGCCCGCTGCACTGCGTGTTTTGCTACAACCCGGTGGACTACGCCACCCAGCAGCAGGAGCTGGACACCGAAGGCTGGCTGCGTGTGCTGCACGAGGGCCGTGCGCTGGGCGCGGTGCAGTGCGGCTTTTCGGGCGGTGAGCCGCTGCTGCGCGACGACCTGGAAGTGCTGGTGGCCGAAGCCCGCCAACTGGGCTACTACACCAACCTGCTGACCAGCGGCGTGGGCCTGACCGCCGCGCGCGCCGAGGCGCTGAAGGCCGCTGGCCTGGACCATGTGCAGCTGTCGTTTCAGGACTCCACGCGCGAGGTGAACGACTTCCTCTCGCACACCAAGACCTTCGAGCTCAAGCACAAGGTGGCGGCCCTCATCAAGGCCCAGGGCTGGCCAATGGTGCTGAACGTGGTCATCCACCGCCTGAACATCGACCACATCGACCGCATCATCGGCATGGCCGACGAGCTGGGCGCCGAGTACCTGGAACTGGCCAACACCCAGTACTACTCCTGGGCGCTGGAAAACCGCGAGCACCTGCTGCCCACCGCCGCCCAGCTGCGCGCGGCCGAGGCCGCCACCGCCCGCTGGCGCGAACGTCTGGGCGAGCGCATGCGCCTCTTCTTCGTCGCGCCCGACTACCACGACGGCCGGCCCAAGAAGTGCGTCAACGGCTGGGGCAGCATGTTCCTCACCGTCACGCCCGACGGCACCGCGCTGCCCTGCCACACCGCGCGCATGCTGCCGGGGCTGGCCTTTCCCAACGTGCGTGAGCATGCGTTGCAGCACATCTGGTACGAGAGCGAAGGCTTCAACCGCTACCGCGGCACCGGCTGGATGAAGGAGCCCTGCAGCAGCTGCGACCAGCGCGAGCAGGACCTGGGTGGCTGCCGCTGCCAGGCCTACATGCTGGCGCAGGACCCCGCCGCCGCTGACCCGGTGTGCCCCAAGAGCCCGCACCACGGCGTGGTGGCGCAGGCCCTGGCCAAGGCCGAGCAGCCTGGCGGCGGTGTGGTGGAACGGCCGCTGGTGTTCCGCGACGCCTCCACCTCGCGCCGGCTGGCAGGCGCCTTGCCCCCAGGCTGACCCGCTCGCGGCGCTGACCGCGGCCGGGTATAACCGGTGCAGCCTGCGCCGGGTCGCGAGGGGTCGCCGTGAAGCCAACCATCCTCATCGTGGACGACAACACCGAGAACCTGATGGTGCTCGGCGAGCTGTTGAGCCCGCACTACCGCGTGCGCGCGGCCACCACCGGCGCCCGCGCCCTGCAGCTGGTGCAGCTGCAGCCGCGCCCGGCCCTCATCCTGCTGGACGTGATGATGCCGGGCATGAACGGCTACGAGGTGCTGGACCGCCTGCAGGAGCAGGAGGACACGCGGCAGATCCCGGTCATCTTCACCACCGCCATGGGCGAGGTGGAAGACGAGCACCGCGGCCTGTCGCTGGGCGCGGTGGACTACATCGCCAAGCCGCTGCGCCCGGCCATCGTCATGGCCCGCGTGCGCACCCACCTGGCGCTGGCCGCCACGCGCGAGCGGCTGCAATGGCGCAATGCCTCGCTGGAAGCCGAGGTCGACCGCCGCGAGAGCGAGAACCGCACCATCCAGGACGTGAGCATGCGCGCGCTGGCCCGGCTGGCCGAAACCCGCGACCAGGAAACCGGCAACCACATCCTGCGCACGCAGGACTACGTGGAGCTGCTGGCCAACCTGGTGAAGTCGCACCCGCGCTTTGCCGCCGAGCTGATGCCGTGCAACATCGAGCTCATCGTCAAGTCGGCGCCGCTGCACGACATCGGCAAGGTGGGCATTCCCGACCGGGTGCTGCTCAAGCCCGGCAAGCTCACCGACGAAGAGTGGGCGCTGATGAAAACCCACGCCCGCCTGGGCGGCGAGGCCATCAGCCGCGCGGTGGACGACATGCAGGAGCCGGTGCCCTTCCTGCGCTTTGCCAGCGACATCGCCACCCACCACCATGAACGCTGGGACGGGCAGGGCTACCCCGACGGCCTGGCCGGCGACCGCATTCCGCTGGCGGCCCGCATCATGGCGCTGGCCGACGTGTTCGACGCGATGATCTCGCGCCGCGTGTACAAGGCGCCGATCGACTTCGGCCGCGTGCGCGAAGCCATGGCCGGGCAACGGGGCGGGCAGTTCGACCCCGACCTGCTCGATGCTTTCATCGCCCACTACGACGAGTTCTGCGCCATCGCCCGCGCCCGGCCCGACGAGGCCCTGGCCTGACGCCCGCGGCGCGCTGACCGGCCCCACGGCGGATGACCCGATGGCCCCCACCGCCCCTGCTGCGCCGCGGCTGGCTGCGCCTGGGGCTGTGGCTGGTGGCCGCGCTCACGGTGGCCGGCACGGCGCTGACCTACGGCGCCCTGATGGACCGCCAGCTGCTGCAGCTGGAAGCGGTGGCCGACACCCGGGCGCGGCAGGCCGGGCGCTGGCTGCAGGTGCAGCTGCAGCAGGCCCAGCGGCGGGCCACCGCCACCGTGGCCGGTGCGCCCTACCGCGACTGGCAGGCCAGCGGCGAGCCTGCGGCGCTGCAGCGGCTGCTGGAGGCCGCCGTGCAGCTGCGCCAGGCCCTGGGGCAGGACCAGGTGCTGCTGCTCGACGACTTGGGCAGCCTGCTGGCCAGCGAGCGGCCCGCGCCCGGCCTGCCACCGCTGACCGCGCTCACCGCGCGTGAGGCGCTCGCCACCGGCCGCCCCAGCCACACCGGGCTGGCGGCCACGGCCGCCGGTGGCGCGGACATCGACCTGCTGCTGCCGCTGCCGGCCGATGGCGAGCGGCCGCGCGTGGTGCTGGTGCTGCGCTCGGACGCCGGCGGCTTCCTGCAGCCGCTGCTCACGCTGCCGCCCCTGCCCGGCGCCAGCAGCGCCGCCACCTTGCTGGTGCGCCAGCTGGGCGAGCAGCTGTACGGCAGCGCCGGTGAGCCGCCACTGTCGCTGGCCGACCCGCGGCGACTGGCGGCCCGCGTCATCCGCGGCGAAGTGCCGCTGGGCCAGGTCACCACCGGCACCGATCCGCAGGGCCGCGCCGTGCTGGGCGTGGTGCAGCCGGTGGACGATGCGGGCTGGTTCCTGGTGGCCCGCATCACGCGGGCCGAGGCGCGGCTGCAGGCCGCCATCGGCAGCCTGTGGGTGGTGCTGGCCGGCCTGCTGGCGATGCTGGCCATCGGCGTGACCGGGCGCCTGCGGCGCAGCCAGCATGCGCTGGAAGACGCGCGCCGCCAGCAGGCGGCGCAGGCCGAGCGGCTGCGCGGGCTGGCCCTGATGCAGGCCATCGCCGAAGGCTCCAGCGACGCCATTTTCGCCAAGGACCTGCAAGGCCGCTACGTGCTGTGCAACCGCGAGGCCAGCCGCATCATCGGCCAGCCGGTGGACGCGGTGCTGGGCCGCGACGACCGTGCGCTGTTCGCGGCCGAGCAGGCCGAAGCGGTGATGGCCAACGATGCGCAGGTGATGGCCGAAGGCCGGCTGCGCAGCTACGAAGAACGCATCGACACCGCGCTGGGCGCGCAGGTGTTCCTGGCCACCAAGGGCCCGCTGCGCGACGAGCACGGCGCGGTGGTGGGCATGTTCGGCATCTCGCGCGACATCACCCACCGGCGGCAGGCCGAAGAAGCCCTGCGTGAAAGCGCTGCGCGCTACCGCTCGATGGTGTCGGTGCTGGATGAAGGCATCCTGGTGTTCGATGCGCGGCTGCAGCTGCTGGCCTGCAATGCGCAGGCCGAGCGCTTCTTCGGCATGACGCTGGCGCAGCTGCAGGCGCCCGGCATGCTGCAGCGCTGGCAGCCGCTGCGCGCCGACGGGCGGCCGCTGTCCTTCGACGAGCTGCCGCTGGCGCGCACCCGCCGCACCGGCCACCCCTGCCGCAACATGCTGGTGGGCGCGGCGCTGCCCAGCGGCATGCGCTGGCTGATGATGAATGCCGAGCCGGTGCGCGACGGCGACGACGACCGGCTGACCGGCGTGGTCACCTCCTTCAGCGACATCACCGAGCGCTACGTGGCCGAAGGCGAGCTGCGCAAGCTGTCGATGGCGGTGGCGCAAAGCCCGCTGGGCATCGCCATCAGCGACCTGCAGGGCCGCATCGAGTACGTGAACGAAGCCTTCAGCCGCATCAGCGGCTGGTCGGCCGAGCAGGCCATCGGCCGGCCGCACCACCTGCTGCAGCCCGACCGCGCACCGGCCGAGCACGAAGAGGCGATGCGCCGCCAGCTGGCCGCCGGCCAGGCCTGGTCGGGCGAGTTCAGCAACAGCCGGCGCAATGGCGAGCCATATGCCGAGTTCGTGCAGGCCGCGCCCATCCGTCAGCCCGACGGCCGCATCACCCACCACCTGCTGGTGGTGGAAGACATCACCGAGCACCAGCGCATCGCCAGCGAGCTGGACAGCCACCGCCACCGGCTGCAGGAGCTGGTGGACGAACGCACCCGACAGCTGCAGGACACCAATGCGCTGCTGGTGGCCTCGCGCGACAAGGCCGAGGCCGCCAACCGCGCCAAGAGCGCCTTCCTGGCCAACATGAGCCATGAGATCCGCACGCCGCTCAACGCCATCGTGGGCCTGACGCACCTGTTGCGGCGCGATGCCCACGGCGACATCGAGCGCGAGCGCCTGGCGCGGGTGTCCGAGTCGGCCGACCACCTCCTGCAGGTGCTCAACGACATCCTCGACCTCTCGCGCATCGAGGCCGGCCGGCTGACGCTGGCCTGCGGCGACTTCTCGCTGGCGGCGCTGCTGAACAGCTGTTGCGCGCTGGTGGCCGAGCGGGCCGGCGCACGCGGCCTGAGCCTGACCGTCGACCACGCCGGCGTGCCCGACGCCTTGTGCGGCGACGCGGCGCGGCTGTCGCAGGCCTTGTCCAACCTGCTGAGCAATGCCGTCAAGTTCACCGAGCGGGGCGGCATCACGCTGCGGGTGAGCGCGCAGCCCGAGGGCACGGCCGAGCGGCCGCTGCTGCGCTTCGAGGTGCGCGACACCGGCATCGGCATCGCGGCCGAGCATGTGCCAGGCCTCTTCGGTGCCTTCGTGCAGGCCGATGGCTCCACCACCCGCCGCTTCGGTGGCACCGGCCTGGGCCTGGCCATCACCCGCCGGCTGGCCGAGCTGATGGGCGGCGAGGTGGGCGTGCAAAGCCAGCTCGGGCAGGGCAGCTGCTTCTGGTTCACCGCCCGCCTGCAGGCCGGCGACCCCGCCGCCGCGGCCCGCCACTGGGCGGCGCCCCGCACCCAGCAGTTCGAGCGGCTGCTGCAGCGCCACTGCGCCGGTGCGCGTGTGCTGCTGGTGGAAGACAACCCCGTCAACCAGGACGTGATGCGCGAGCTGCTGCAGGCCGCCGGCCTGCAGGTGCAGCTGGCGGCCGACGGCGCACAGGCCCTGGCGCGCCTGGCAGCGCCCAACAGTGCCGCGCCGCTGCCCGACCTGGTGCTGATGGACCTGCACATGCCGGTGATGGACGGGCTGGAAGCCACGCGGCGGCTGCGCGCCGCCCGGCCCGCCGGCGCCCGGGCGCTGCCGGTGCTGGCCATGACGGCCAGCGCCCTGGGCGAGGACCGCGAGGCCTGCCTGGCCGCCGGCATGAACGACCACCTGGCCAAGCCGGTGCAGGCCGGTGCGCTGTACGCGATGCTGTGGCGCTGGCTGCGTGCCGACGCCACCGCGGACGACGACGGCTGGCCGGACGGCGATGCAGCGCCCACGGCCTTGCCGGCCACGCCGGCGGGCGTTGCCGCGGAGGGCGCTGGCGCGCCGTCCTGGCTGCAGGTGCCCGGCCTGGATGCCGACCAGGCGCGGCAGTACCTGGGCGGCCGGGCGGACGTGCAGCGCCGGGTGCTGCGCCAGTTCGCCCTGCAGTACGAAGGCGAGGCCGCACGCCTGGCCGCGGCCGTTGCGCAGGACGACCTGGCGACGGTGCGCGCGGTGGCGCATGCGCTGCGCAGCGCGGCCGGTGCCATTGGCGCCACTGCCGTGGCCGCCGACGCCCGCAGCACCGAAGCCGCCGCCCAACGCGCCGATGCGCACACCGCCCCGGCCGCGCTGGCCGCCGGCCTGGCCCTGGCCGACCGCACGGCCGAGCTGGTGCGCGACATCCGCGTGGCCCTGCAGGCCGATGCGGCCGCCCACCCGCCACTGGCCGATCCCGGCGGCGGCGCACCCGTGCCCACGGTCACGCTCGACCGGCTCGAGGCCCTGCTCGGCGCATCGGACTACGACGCGCAAACGCTGTTCCGCTCCGTGGCCGGCGGTTTGCGCCGCAGGTCGCCGGAACAGGTGGACGCCATGGAGGCGGCTTTGGCCCGGTTCGATTACGACGAAGTGCTGGTCCTGCTGCGCGGGCTGCGCAGCGCCACGCCGGCCGGTAGGAGGTGAGCACGCCGGCCGCGGTGGCTGTGGAACTGCTTCGACCGGCTCTACCTGCCCACTGCGGCGCCTTGATCACTGCGCAGCGCCTCCTGCTCCAGCTTCAGGTACAGCTCAGCCGCATTGCGGCGGTGGAGGGCCGGGTAGCCGTCCCAGCCCGCATACGCCGGCAGCGCGGCGCGGGCCGGCAGTTCGGCCAGCGAGACCCCGGCGGCCAGCAGGCTGCGCACCTGCTGCTCCAGCGCGTTCAGGTAGGCCGCCGTCTCGCCGATGGCCTGCGGCCCCGACAGCGGCCCGCGGCCCGGCACCACCTGGCGGATGTGGCCGGCATCGGCGCGACGCTGCAGCGCCTGCAGCGCGCCCTGCCAGCCAGCCAGGTCGGCATCGTGCAGGTTGGGGATGCGCCGGCCTTCCACCAGACCGCCCGCGAACAACACGCCGGTGGCACTGTCCAGCACCGCCAGGTCGCCGGGCCCGCTGCTGTGGCCGAAGAACAGCAGCAGCACCTTGCGGCCGCCGCCCACGTTGAGCTGGCGGCCGCCGGGCAGCAGTTCGTCGGGCCGGTACATCGTGGTGCCGGCCATGGCCGCCGCACCCACGTCGCGGTTCAGGCGGTCCAGGCACATCTGGCAGCGCGCGGCCATCAGCGTGGCGGCGTCCTGGTGCATCCAGAGGGGCACACCCGCCTCGCGGAAGGCCGGCGCGCCGAACAGCACGTCGGGCTTGGTCTGGGTGATGACCACCGCCTGCAGCGGCAGCGGGCTGGTGCGGCCTATCGCGCGCAGCAGGGCGCGGCCATGCAGCAGCGAGGTGCCGGCGTCCACCGCCAGCAGGCCTTGCGGCCCGGCGATGAAGCCGGCATTGGCCACGCGGCCGAGGTTGCGCGCATCGGGCTCGCCGCCCAGGCCGGGCAGCATCCATACGCCGGGGGCCACCGGCTGCACCGTGGCTTGGCCGTCGGTGGGCAGCGTGGGCGGGGCATCGCGGCCACTCGGCGCGGGGGCCGCAACCCGCGCGGCACAGCCGGCCAGGCCACCCAGCAGTGCGCCGGTAGCGGGCCCGGCCAGCGCCCAGCGCAGCCAGCGGCGGCGGGCCGCGGCAACCGCTGCGGTGCTCACGCGCTTACTTCTGCTCGGCCAGCTGCTTGAGGTTCTGCAGCCCGGCCTTGTAGACGCCGGTGACGGCGGCCACCGCGGCTTCGTCGTTCTTGTCCGGCGGCGGGTCGTTGTTGGGGTAGCCGCGGTAGAAGGCGCCACGCCACTCCACCGTGCTCTTGGCGTCGCCATCCGGCGTCACGGTGATGGTGGAGGTGTAGTTGGTCACCGGCAGCGCGCCGCCGTCCTTCAGACGGTAGCTGTACTTGCGCTGGGCGTCGTTGTAGGCCTCCAGCGTCTCGGTCAGTTCGCCGCCGCCCTTGAGCGTGATGTTGCGCACCGAGCCCACGGTGTTGCCCTGCGTGGCCGGGCTGGTGGCCACCGCCGGGTGCCAGTCCTTCAGCGCCTCGAAGTTCTTGATGCGGGCCCACACCGCATCGGCCGGGGCGTTGATCTGGATGGTCTCCACCACCTTCTGGCGGGTGGGGCCGTGGGCGGCGGCGGGCAGGCTGGCCGCGGCCAGCAGCGCGGCGGTGGCCAGCAGGGCCATGCGGCGGTCAGGTCGGGGCCGGCAGGGGCGATGGGGGCGGTTCGGCATGCGGTCGGTCTCCTCGTCGGGTCGGGTTGAAAAGCGTGGTCGGGGCGGTCAAGGCGGGGGCGGCTCGGCGATGAAGGCGCCGAAGCCCCGCGGGTTGCGGCCGGTGTCGACGGTGGCCAGCGGCTGGCCGCTGCGCGCGTCCAGCACGCTGATGCGGTCGTCCATCCAGTTCACCACCACCACCCGGTCGGCATAGGCGGCGATGCCCTCGGGGTAGCCAAAGCCTTCCAGCGTGCGCAGCGGCTGCAGGGTGTCGGCATCGATCACGCTCACGCTGTCGGCATGCTGGTTGGTGACGTACAGCAGCGCGCCGCCATCGGCCAGCGCGGCACCGTAGGGGGCCTTGCCGGTCTTCACCGTGGCCAGCGGTACCGGCAGCGGTGGCGCGGTGTCCAGCACCGTCAGGTCGTCGCTTTGCACGTTCAGCACATACAGCCGGTTGCGCGCCGCGTCGTGCAGCAGCGCAAAGGGGTGGCTGCCCACGGCCACGTGGCCGCGCACCTGCAAGGTGGCGGCGTCCACCACCGCGATGCGGTCGTCGTCGCGCTCGGCCACGTACACGCTGCGGCCATCGGCATGCACCGCCACGCCGGCCGGCGCGCGGCCCAGCGGCACTTCGGCCAGCAGGCGGCCCGTGCTCACGTCGTAGGCCAGCAGCTGCCGGGCGAACCAGTCGGCCACGTACAGGCGCTGGCCATCGGGCGCGGCGTCGATGCCCACCGGACCGGCACCGGCCGGCAGCGTCTGCACCACCTGGCGGCGCGCCATGTCGATCACCGAGATGGTCTTGCTGTCGGGGTTGCTGACGAACACCTTGCCCGCCCGCGCCGAAGCCGCCACGCCGGCCGGCGAGCGGCCCACCGGCACCGTGGCCACCACGGCCTGGCGGGCGAGGTCGATCACCGAGACGTCGTGGCTGCCCTGGTTGGTGACCCAGGCCAGCGGCGTGGCGGTGGCGGGCAGTGCGCAGGCCAGGGCGAGCAGGGCGCTCAGCGCTTTCAAGGCGTTGCTTTCAAGGCGCGGCCCTCACAGTGCGCGTGCCGGCTGCAGCTGCAGGCTGCTGCGGAACTGCAGGTCCTGGTTGTCCACCACCTCGGCCTTGAGTTCGCCGGCGCCCTGCGGCACGAACCAGAAGCGCAGGTTGGGGTTCTCGCTGATCGAGATGTCCAGGTCGGCCGACAGCACCGGCTGGCCGGCGTAGCTGATGTCGATGCGCCGCACGAAGTGGGCCGGGATGTAGTGGCGCGTGAGCTGGTCCATCGCCAGGCCCGAGCTGTTGGGGTGGCTCACCATCAGCTGCGCCAGCACGGGCTTGCCGGGCTGCGGCTCGCCTTCCACCTTCAGCCGCATGCGGCCCAGGCTGGCCTGGGCGGCGGCGGGGTCCTTGCCCGGCGGCGCGCTGCAGCCGCCCGAGGCCTTGAGCCAGCGGGTGGCCATCAGCAGCCGGCCGTCGCCCAGCTGCGCGATGGCGCGCACATGGGTGTATTCGTCGATGCGCACGCGGGTCTCGATGTCGGCCTGGCCGCTGCCCGGCGCCAGCGTGAACACCGCCGCCACCGGCGAAGGGTTGTTGTCGATCAGCAGGTACAGCTTTTCCAGCCGCTGCTCGCCGCTGGTGGGCAGGCGCGAGCGGATGGCCACCGGCACCACGGCTGCGTCTTCGGCGCGCACCGGCGTGTCCAGCGCCAGCTGGTCGGCCGTGGCCGGGCTGATGGGCCGCTGGCCGAACAGGCTGGCCCGCACCTTGAGCCATTGCGGGCTGGCGTCGGGCTGGTCTTCGCGCGAGCTGGGGGCGGCGTGCGCGGGCCGGGCCGCGGCCCACAGGCCGAGCGCGAATGCAGGCAGCAGGCGGAGCATGTGGCGGCGTGGCTTCATTCTTCCCACTCCAGTTCGGCATAGGCCGCGGTGACGTTGCGGCGGTGGAAGGTTTCGGCCAGCCGCCACGGCCCCACGGCCTCCAGGCCCACCGTGGTCATGGCCTTGGACAGCGGCAGGCCGGCGCGGATGGCCGCGCGCGTGTCGGTGCGCAGCGCCTGCAGGTAGCGGCGCTGCGGCGCCAGCATGCCGGGCCAGTCGGTGCCCGCGGCGCCATGGCCGGGCACGGCCAGCGCCACGTCCAGCGTGGCCAGCGTGTCCATCACCTTCAACCAGCCGGTGAGGCTGCCGTCCACCACCGGCAGGTGCTGCACGAACAGCAGGTCGCCCAGGAACAGGGTGCGGCTGCGCACGTCGTACACCGTCAGGTCGTTGTCGGTGTGCGCGGTGGGCCAGGCCTGCAGCTGCAGCTCGCGGTCGCCCAGGTCCAGCGTCAGGCGGCCTTCTACCGGCACGCTGGGCGGCACGATGTCGGCGGCCGGCATGCCGATGCCGAACTCGCGCTGCAGCGCCTGCCGGTAGTAAGGCTCGCGCGCGGCCAGCGAGGCGGCCAGCCGCGCATGGCCGACGAAGCGCGGCGCGTCGGCCTGGCCCTGGTCACGAAAGGCGGCGTTGCCCAGCACATGGTCGGGGTGCATGTGGGTGTTGATCACCCAGCACACCGGCAGCGGCGTGGCCTGCGCCACCGCCCGCCGCAGCGCCTGGCCCAGCGCGGGCGTGCCGCCGGTGTCGATCACCGCCACGCAGCGGCTGCCGACCACGAAGCCCAGGTTGGCCACGTCGCCGCCGTTGCGCGGCTGCCAGTCGTCCACCGCGCCGGTGTGCACCCACACGCCGGGGGCGGTCTGCGTCATGGCCAGCGGCGCCACCTCGGCGTTGGCGGCCATGGCCGGCATGCCGACAGCCTGCACGCCCACGGCGAGCAACAGGCCGGCCCACCAGCGGGCCGCCATGCCCGCACCGGCCCACCAGCGGGCCTGGGAGGCAGCGGTGCGGGCCAGGGCGTGCATGGGCTTTGACGGTCAGCGCTGTACGGCCGGGCCGAGGAAGCAGCCCTTTTCCACCTTGGACTGCAGTTCCTTGAAGCGCTTGATGTCCTTTTGCAGCGAAGGCGCCTCGCGGATGTAGCTGCCGCGTTCGCCGCCGATGCTGGTGGCCTTGGCGGCGGTGCTCATTTCCACGAAGTCGTCGTACTTGACCTCGCGCGCCATCGCGTCCAGCGCGCAGGCGCACTTGTTCATCATCTCGAACTGCGGGCCGGGGTGGGTGGCCATGCATTCCTGCACGTACACCACGCGGTCGATGGTGGGGTAGTCGTTGGGCGCATCGGCGGCCCAGGCGCTGCCCAGCGCGGCGCAGGTCAGGGCCAGCAGGGCGGCCGGCCGGAGGAGGGGGCGAATTTGGTTCATGGCGGGGGTCCGGGGTGGGATGGGGGGTGGGCTCAGCTGCGGGCGCGGGCCGGGGGCTCCGCGCCGTCCAGCGTGAGGGTGTCTTCGACCAGCGGCTCGGCCGCGCCGGCGGCGCCGGGCACCGTGCTGCGCAAGGCGACCACGCCGCCGGGCACCGCTTCGCTCAGCACGAAGAGGTAGGTCTTGCCGGCGTATTGCTCGAAGCGTGCGCGGTTGGGGTCGTCCAGGTAGGGCGCGACGGTGATCTCGCTGCCTTCCACGGTCTTGCCGCGCCATGGCAGCTTGATCTCGCGCATCTGCGCCCGCTCGGCCAGGGCCACGCGGATGCGCTTGCGGAAGTGGTTCTGCTGGCCCTTGGTCAGGCGCTGCATCTCGCGCACGTCTCGCTCGAGGAAGTACAGGATCACCGGGTTGCTGGTGGCCACCGGCAGCTCGGGCAGCTGCACCGCCCGCTCACCGCTCAGGAACTGGCCGTTGGCGCTGCAGCAGCCGCCTTCGGGCCGGGCGCCCAGGCTGATGGTCACGCGGTCAGAGAAGGGCCCGTCGAGCGAGCCCGCATGCTGGAAGCCGTACTGCAGCGCCTGGCCGGCCTGCATGTTCAGCAGGTGCGGCCGCATGAAGATGGCGCGTTCGGCGGCCGAGATGTCGCCGCTGCCCGATTGCGCCCAGGCCGGCAGGGCCAGGCAGGGCGTGGCAGCCAGCAACGACAGCAGCCGTCGGCGGCCCAGTTGACAAAGGGTGTCGGTCAAGGGTGTGGACTGCATGGTGGGCTTGGAAAAAAGGAAAGGTGCGGCTCAGCGCCGCTCCGCCGAGCGCTCGGTGGCCGGGTCCAGGGCCCGGTCGAGCGCGCGGTCGAGTTCGCCGGCCAGGTCGGAGCGCAGGCTTTGCAGCTTGAGCAGCACGGCCTTGGCCTTGTCGATGTGGCCCTGGGCCAGGTGCACCAGCCCCAGCCGCAGCAGCGCGATGCGCGAGGCCGGCTCGATGCTCAGCGCCCGCTCGATGTAGCGCTGGGCCGTGGGCAGGCGGCCCTGCTCCTGCTGGGCCAGGCCACGCATCAGCCAGGGTTGGGCGTCGCCCTGGTCTTCACGCGCCCAGGTGCTGGCGTAGCTGTCCAGCTCCTGCCAGCGGTGCTCTCGGGCGAACACCGCCGCCTGCAAAAAGCGCGGCTGCGCGGTCACCGGCTGTTCCCAGAAGGCCACGCCCGCCTCCCGCAGCGGCGCGATGGGCTGCAGTGCGCCTTCGGCCAGCAGCGGCCGCAGCCAGGCCACCGGGGCCGAGAAGTAATGGGCGTTGCCGCCGCGCAGGCGGAAGGTGAGCACACCGGCCAGCTGCCGGGTGTCGGTGAACAGGCCCCCGCCGCTGGCGCCGGAGGTGAACCAGTTGGTGCTTTGGATCACCTGGGCACCGTCGTAGCGGTGCAGCGCCACCACCTGGCCGGGGCTGTGCTGCAACCCCTGCCCGCCGGTAAAGCCGATGGCACTGACCGTCTGGCCCGGCTGCAGCGGCTGGTCGGCCAGCGCTACCGCCGGGGCGCCCAGCCGCGGCACCGCCAGCACGCACAGGTCGTGCAAGGTGTCGGCGGCCTGGGCCTGCGCGGTGTAGCGCAGGCCGCCGCGCAGCACGGTCACCTGGGTGGCGTCGCGTGTCACATGGCAGTTGGTGACCACCCGGTCGTCGTCCACCACCACGCCGCTGCCCAGCGAATAACCGCCCTGCGTGCGCAGCACCTCCACCTTGACGATGCTCTGGCCCACCTGCACCAGGTCGGCGCCTTCCAGCGCCTGCGCCGCGGGTGCGGCAAGCAAGGCCAGCACGCCCAGCCAGGCACTGCCAGCCCGGGGCCGGCGCGCCAGGGCGTGCAGCCGATGCGTCGGGTCGCCTTCAGTTGCGGCGTTCACCCGCGGTGTTGTCGAGCAGCGGAACACCGAACTCCTTCAGGATGGCCTGGATGTCGGCCTGCTTGGTGCTGATCAGGCCTTCGATCTGCTGCTTCCATTCACGCTCGCCATAGCGCACGCCCATGGCCATCGCGTAGTCGAACTGCACGCCTTCTTCCGACTTCAGCGGCAGCACCGTCAGCGCCGGCTGCTTGACCCGCTGCGCGAAGTAGCCGGCGATCGGGCCCCAGACGATGGCCGCATCGATGGTGCCGGCGGCCAGGTCGTTCTCGATGATCTGCCCGGGGTATTGCGCCGGGTCGGCATTCATCATCTTGTAGGGCACGCCCTGGTCCACCAGGTCGTGCTTCTTGAGCCAGTCGCCGGCCGGCGAGCGGTCGTAGACGCCGATCTTCAGCGACTTGAGCTTTTGCGGCGGCAGCTTCAGGAAATCGTCCGCCGATGCCACGTTGTCCATGCCCTTGCCGCGCGGAATCACCAGCGCGTAGGTGGAGCGGTAGTAGGGCTTGGTGACCGACACGCCCTGGTCGAAGCCCACCGGCACGCCCATCACGATGTCGCAGGGGTAGTCCTGGCCGGGCAGCTTGTAACGCAGCGTGTTGCGGATGAAGGCCATGCGCTGCGGGAACGAGTAGTACGTGACCGGCAGCCCGAGCGACTGGCCGAACAGCTCGGCGATGCGGTTCTCGATGCCCTCGCCCTTGACGTTGGAAAAGGGCAGGTTGTTGGGGTCCTGGCACACCCGCAGCGCCTTGCGCGGGGCCGGGTCGTCCGCCGCCGCGGGGGCAGCAGCGGGCTGGGCCAGCGCGGGGCCGGCTGCGGCCAGCGCCACGAGGGTGGCCGCGGCCCACCGCCGGTAAAGCTTGCGTGCGGTCATCGAGCGGCGTCCTTCTTCAGTTGATCGGGCTCACCTTGGCCTGGGTGATGGCGCCGTCGGAGCGGCCCTTGAGGTAGGCGTACAGGTTGTCGATGTTGTTCATCACCTGCTGGTTGGTGCCGAAGCTCTGCATGCCCTTGTCGAGCCGGCCGTCGCGCACCGTCTTGATGAAGTCGTCCTTGCTGAGCGTCTTCAGGCTGTTGATCAGCGACGGGCCGACCATGCCTTCCTGGTTGGCGCCATGGCAGCGGTCGCAGGCCGCGGCGCGCCAGGTGCGAAAGCCTTCCATGGTCTTGGGGTCGACCTTGGTGCCGTCCACCACGGTGTAGAGCTTGTCCTGCGCCGTCGTGGCCATCGTGAACCCTGCGCAGGCCAGGAGCGCCAGCGTCTGCTTCAACTTCATGTCTCTGTGTCCTTGGTATCCGGAAAAAAAAGGGGGGCTGGCCTGCCGATGGCCCGGCAGGACCCTGCCCCCCACCCATCCAACCTTTTTAAACCGATTGCCCGATCAGTTGGGCAGAGCAAACACTGTCAACGAACCGCCCAGTTCCGTGTACTGGGCCAGTTCGCGATAGCCACCGACCGCGCCCAGGCCGTCCTGGTCCTTCTCGAGGCCTGCAGCCATGCCGATGCCAGCCCAGCCACCGATGCCCGAGAACACGCCGATGTACTGCTTGCCCTTGTGCTCATAGCTGAACACGTTGCCGATGATCCCGGAGGGCGTCTTGAACTTGAACAACTCCTTGTTGATGTCGTTCTTGTCCACGCACTTCAGGTAACCCTCCAGCGTGCCGTAGCAGCTCAGGCCGCCCGCGGTGTTGAGCGCGCCGCTCCACACCGAGAACTTCTCGGCCTTGCTCTGCACGATCTTGCCGGTGCCGGCGTTCCAGGTGATGTAGTTGCCCATGCCGCCGTGGCTGCCCGGGGCCGGGAACATCGACAGCGTGGCACCCACGTACGGCTGGCCGGCGGTGTACTCGACCTTGAACGGCTCATAGTCCATGCAGACGTGGTTGGTCGGCACGTAGAAGAGCTTGGTCTCGGGGTCGTACGACGCCGGCTGCTGGTCCTTGGAGCCCAGCGCCGCCGGGCAGATGCCCTTGGTGTTGACGTCAGGCCCGTTCTGCGCCGTGGAGTACTTGGACACGACCTGCGGGCGGCCGGTCTTCATGTCCACGTGCGTGGCCCAGTTCACCTGCGGGTCGTACTTCTCGGCCACCAGCAGCGCACCGGTCATGCGGTCCAGGGTGTACGCGAAGCCGTTGCGGTCGAAGTGCACCAGCGCCTTGGTCGGCTTGCCCTTGACGTCGATGTCCGCCAGGATCATCTCGTTAATGCCGTCGAAGTCCCACTCGTCGAACGGCGTCATCTGGTAGACCCACTTGGCCATGCCAGTGTCCAGGTCACGCGCGAAGATGGTCATGGACCACTTGTTGTCGCCCGGCCGCTGCGAGGGGTTCCAGGTGGACGGGTTGCCCGTGCCGTAGTACATCAGGTTGGCAGCCTTGTCGTAGCTGTACCAGCCCCAGGTGGTGCCGCCACCGATCTTCCACTGGTCGCCCTGCCAGGTCTTGAGCGACGAGTCCTTGCCCACCGGCTTCATCTGGCCGTCGGTCCAGGTCATCGTCTTGTCGGGGTCGATCAGCATCTCGGCGTCGGGGCCTACGCTGTAGCCCTTCCAGGCCAGCTTGCCGTCGGCCAGGTTGTACGCCGCGATGAAGCCGCGCACGCCCCATTCACCGCCGGAGATGCCGGTGATCACCTTGTCCTTGAAGACGTGCGGCGCATTGGTGTTCACCGCACCCAGCTTGGGGTCGCCGTTCTTGGTCTGCCACACCGGCTTGCCGGTCTTGGCATCCAGGGCCACCAGCATCGAGTCGGCCTGCTGCAGGATGACCTTGCCTTCGGCATAGGCCAGGCCGCGGTTGACCGTGTCGCAGCACATCTGCGGAATCACGGCCGGGTCCTGCTTCGGCTCGTACTTCCACTTGATCTTCTGCGTGTCCAGGTCGATGGCGAAGACCTTGTTGGGGAACGGCGTGTGCAGGTACATGGTGCCGTCGATCACCAGCGGTGATCCTTCGTGCCCACGCAGCACGCCGGTGGAGAACGTCCAGGCCACCTGCATCTTGCCGACGTTGCTCTTGTTGATCTGGTTCAACTTGCTGTAGCGCTGGTTGAACATGTCGCCCGCTTGCGTCGCCCAGTTCTTGGAATTGGCGATGTTCTTCTCTACGTCGGCATTGGCGAACGCCAAGGCCGGAAGAGCCAACAACGCCAGCCCCAAGCGCTGCATGACGCCAACGCTCGATTGCCGTGAAAGCTTCATCGATGTCTCCTTCTCAGGTGGTCTTTGGTTTTGCGAAGGCCTGCCACCGAAGTCCTTCGAAGCGTGTCCGCAGACGGGCCGGTCCGCAACAACCATGCCCATCCCTGCGGGCCTGGAAAATGGCCGCCGGAAGGCTCACCGGGCACGGGTGGCCGGATGTGTGCAGCACGCACGAAGCCCTAGGTGAAACCCCTGCAAATGGCCACTTGCAATCGCTGGGCTTGTGGCTAGCCCACCTGTCTAGGCAACTGGAAACTGGGGAAAGCACTGAGGCCGTGAGGGCGCCTGGCGCGGCGGCCGCCGGCAGGCGCTGGCCCCCTGGCCGCAGCCGGCGCCACAGTGCGGGCCGCATTTTTGGCGCAGAGTGTTGCAACAAGAGCGCAACGCTGGATTGCAGCAGAATGGGCCACACGGTGTGTGCCTTCACAGACGCGCAAAGGCGCGGAAGTTGCAGGCCTTTCGGCCAACCAGACGTCACCCCATGCTCCGTACCCAAGGCCTTACCCAGCGTTATGGAAAGCACACCGCGCTGCAGTCGCTGACGATGCAATTGAGCGCGGGCCAGTTCACCGCCCTGCTGGGCCCCAATGGCGCGGGCAAGTCCACGCTGTTCCAGGTGCTCACCGGCCTGTTCGCCGCCGATGAAGGCGAGGTGGAGGTGGCCGGCCATTCATTGCGCCATGCCGCCACTGCTGCACTGCGGCATATCGGCGTGGTGTTCCAGCAGATGTCGCTGGATCTGGACCTGAGCATCCGCCGCAACCTGCTGTTCCAGGCCGACCTGCACGGCCTGCCGCGCCGGCTGGCGCTGCAGCGCATCGAGTCCGCCTGCGCGCGCCTGAACCTCGAACCCAATCTCGACCGCAAGGTGCGCGAGCTGTCGGGTGGCAACCGGCGCAAGGTGGAACTCGTGCGCGCCTGGCTGCACGAACCGCGCGTGATGCTGATGGACGAAGCCACGGTCGGCCTCGATCCCAAGTCGCGGCGCGACCTGCTGGCCGCCATCCGCGCCGACGTGCGCGAACGTGGCACCTGCGTGCTGTGGGCCACCCACTGGGTGGAAGAGGCCGAGTCCGCCGACCGCGTGCTGGTGCTGCACAAGGGCAGCCTGCTGGCCGACGGCACGCCGGCCGAGGTGACGCAGGCCCTGGGCGCCGACACGCTGGAGGCCGGCTTCATCCAGCGCACCACCTGAGCGACCGCCAACCTACAACGACAGGAGACAAGACCCCATGACCTACCGACTGATCACCGCCCGCCGCGCTGGTGTGGCACTGGCCGCCACCCTGGCCTGCGGCCTGGCCGCCGCGCAGGGCACGGCCTATGTGTCCAGCGAGAAGGACGATGCGCTGACGCTGATCGACCTGGCCACGATGACCGTCAAGGGCACGGTGCCTACCTGCAAGCGCGGCCGTCACATGATGCTCACGCCCGACCGCAAGCTGCTGGTGGCCTGCACCGACAGCAACGCGGCCGACCTGATCGACCCGGCCACCAACCAGTCGCTGCGCCGCATTCCGCTGGGCGACGAGCCCGAGGCCTTCGACCTCTCCCCCGACGGCAAGACCATCTACGTGTCGAACGAGGACGACGGCGAAGCCAGCTTCATCGACTTCGCCACCGGCAAGAAGACCAAGGCGGTGAAGGTGGGCGGCGAGCCCGAAGGCGTAAAGGTGAGTGCCGACGGCAAGCTGCTGTACGTGACCTCCGAAGTGGCGAACCTCGTGCACGTGATCGACGTGGCCAGCGGCAAGATCGTCAAGAACATCAAGGCTGGCAAGCGGCCGCGCCGCATGGCGCTGACGCCCGACGGCCAGCAGCTGTGGATCACCAACGAGCTGGACGCCACCGTCACCATCGTCAACACCGCCGACCACAGCGTGGCCGGCAGCATCAAGTTCGAGGTCAAGGGCGCCCGCGAGCAGGACATCACCCCGGTGGGCATCCAGATGACGCGCGACGGCAAGCGCGCGTTCGTGGCGCTGGGCCGGGCCAACCACGTGGCCTTCGTCGACGTGCCCAGCCGCAAGGTGAACCAGCTGGTGCTGGTGGGCAAGCGCGCCTGGAACGTCACGCTGGACAAGGCCGAGCAGCGGCTGTACGTGGTCAACGGCCTGAGCGACGACGTGACGGTGGTGGACGTGGCCGCCGGCAAGGCGCTCAAGAGCATCCCGGTGGGCCGGGTGCCCTACGGGCTGGTGATCGTCGAATGAAGCAGGCTGCGCTTGCTGCCGTGCTGGCCGGCGCCGCGCTGGCCGGCCTGGGCGTGCGGCCGGCGCAGGCGGCCACGCTCAAGGCCACGCTGATCGCGCCGCAGGACGACCGGCGGCTGGAGCGCTCGCGTGCCGAGCGCGCCTACCTGGGCCACCCCACCGGCCCGGCGGCCGACGGGCTGGCGGTGGCGCTGGAAGAAGGCCGCTTCGAGCTGGACGCGGCCGGCCATGAGGTGGCGCTGAACACGGTGGAAGCCGCCAGCCTGGACGCTGCCAAGGCCGCCGCCGTGGCCGCCGAGAAGGCCGGTGCCGCGGTGCTGATCACCGATCTGCCCGCCGACTGGACGCTGGCCGTGGCCGATGCGGTGAAGCTGCCGGTGCTGAACGTGGGCGCCGCCGACGACCGGCTGCGCCAGCAGGATTGCCGCGCGCGCCTCTATCACCTGCTGCCCAGCGAGCGCATGCGCGCCGATGCACTGGCGCAGCTGCTGGTGTCACGCAAGTGGAGCAAGCTGTTGCTGCTCACGGGCACCACGCCGCTCGATCAGCAACGCACGCTCACGGCGCAGGCGTCCCTCAAGCGCTATGGGCTGCAGGTGGTGGCCAGCAAGCCCTTCAAGCTGTCGGCCGACCCGCGCGAGCGCGACCTGGCCAACCCGCTGCTGCTGACCGCCGGCGCCACCTACGACGCGGTGTGGGTGGTGGACAGCGACGGCGAATTCGCCCGCACGCTGCCTTACCGCACCGTGCTGCCGCGCCCGGTGGTGGGCGACGGCGGCCTGGTGCCGGTGGGCTGGCATGCGCAGTACGAGCGTTATGGCGCGCCGCAGGTGGCGCGCCGCTTCGCCAAGGCCCACCAGCGGCCGATGACGGCCAACGACTGGGCGGCCTGGATGGCCGGCAAGACCTTGATCGCGCTGGCCACCGCCCAGCCGGCCAATGCCAAGGCCGTCACCGCCGCGGCCTGGACGCAGGGCCTGCCCAAGCTGGCGCTGGATGGCTCCAAGGGCACGCCCTTGAGCTTCCGCGCCTGGGACGGCCAGCTGCGCCAGACGATGCTGCTGACCGACGGCCAGGGCGTGATTGCGCAGGCGCCTATCGAAGGGCTGCTGCACCCGAGCAACGTGCTCGACACCCTGGGCGCCGACGCGCCCGAGAAGCTGTGCAAGGTGGCGCGATGACCGACCCCGCAACGCCAACCGCCCCGCCGGGCCGAGCGCCGGGCCGCTCCCAAGCCGGCCCGGGTCCCCTCGGGGGACCGACCGACGTACCCGTCGGGCGAGGGGCTGCAACATCCATGGGTCGCGGGGGTGTCCTGCATGGATTGCAAGCTTTGCAGGCCATCGTTTTGCGCGAAGTGCTCAAGTTCAGCCAGCAGACCGGCCGGCTGGTGAGTGCGCTGGTGCGCCCGCTGCTGTGGCTGGCGGTGTTCGCGGCGGGCTTTCGCAACGTGTTCGGCGTGGCCATCGTCGAGCCCTACGACACCTACATCCCGTATGACGTGTACATCGCGCCCGGGCTGGTGGGCATGGTGCTGCTGTTCAACGGCATGCAGTCGTCGCTGGCCATGGTGTACGACCGCGAGATGGGTTTGATGCGGCTGCTGCTCACCGCGCCGCTGCCGCGGCCCTGGCTGCTGTTTTGCAAGCTGTGCGCCACGGCGCTGCTGTCGGTGCTGCAGGCGCTGGCCTTCGTGGGGGTGGCGCTGCTGCTGGGCACCGACCTGCCGGTGTTCAGCTGGGCTGGCCTGCATGCGCTGCTGGCGCTGCTGTGCGGCGCGCTGATGCTGGGCGCGCTGGGGCTGCTGCTGTCGGTGCACATCAAGCAGCTCGAGAACTTCGCGGGCACGATGAACTTCGTGATCTTCCCGATGTACTTCATGTCCACCGCGCTCTACCCGCTGTGGAAGCTGCAGGAATCGGGCGCCGAATGGGTGTACCAGCTGGCCCGCTTCAACCCCTTCACCCATGCCATCGAGTGGATCCGCTTTGCGCTCTACGGCAAGGACCCGGGCACTGCGCCCTGGGTGGTGCTGGGCTGCCTGGCGGTGTTCTTCGTGGTGGCCTGCTGGGGCTACGACCCGCAGCGCGGCTTCGGCGGCCTGGCCAAGCGTGGTGGGGGGGCGGCATGAATACGATCTCCCGTCGCCAATGGCTGGCCGGTGCCGGTGGTTGGGCGCTCGGCGGCGGTGCGTGGTCCGCGGTGAGCGCTGCGGCGCCGTCGTTCCCCAGCCGGCCCATCACGCTGTGGGTGCCCTGGGCGGCCGGCGGCGCCACCGACATCTCGATGCGGGTGCTGGCCGAACTGGCCGGCCAGCAACTGGGCGTGACGGTGATCACCGAGAACCGCGGCGGCGCCGGTGGCACCCTGGCCATGCCCATCCTGCACAACGCCGCGCCCGATGGCTACACCATCGCGCAGCTGCCCTACCCGGTGTTTCGGCTGGCGCATACGCAAAAGGTGCTGTGGGACCCGGTGCGCGACACCACGCCCATCCTCCAGGTCTCGGGCGTCACCTTCGGCCTGCTGGTGCAGGCGGGCAGCACTTTCCGCTCGCCGGAAGAGATGTTCGCCTTTGCCAAGGCGCGGCCGGGTGAGTTGAGCATTGCCACCAATGGCGTGGGCACCACGCCGCACGTGGTGCTGGAGAGCCTGTTCACCGCGCGTGGTCTGCGCTACATCCATGTGCCCTACAAGGGCACGGCCGAACAGATCAACGCCATCGCCGCCGGGCAGGTGATGGCCGGCGTCAATTCCACCGGCTTCGGGCCGGCGGTGGATTCGGGCCGGCTGCGGCTGCTGGCCACCTTCGCGGCGCAGCGCTCCAGGCGCTGGCCCAGCGTGCCCACGCTGCGTGAGCTGGGCTTCGACATCGTGGCGCAGTCGCCCTATGGCCTGGCCGGCCCGCGCGGCATGCCGCCTGCGGTGGTGGAGACGCTGCACAACGCCTTCCGCAAGGCGATGTTCGATCCGATGTTCGTCAACGAGATCGCCAAGTACGACCAGGAGCTGGATTACCTGGGCCCCGCCGACTATGCCCGCGCCTGCCGCGAGATGCTGGCGCAGGAACGCATCAACGTGGAACGCCTGGGCCTGGCCAAGGAGAGCACCGGTGGCTGAGCACCCAGCGCCCACCGCGCGCCAGCCGGCCGGCCGCTGGCGTGCCGACCTGGCCTGGGTGCTGGGGCTGACGGTGGCGTGCTTTGCGCTGTCGGTGGCGCTGGAGCTGCATGAGCGCTTGGTGCGCTGGCTGGGCCGCTTCGAGCGCTGGGAGCTGGACGAGCTGCCGCTGACGCTGATGGTGCTGGCCTTCGGCCTGGCCTGGTACGCCGGCCGCCGCACGCAGGAACTGCGCAGCGAACTGGCCCTGCGCCGGGCGGCCGAGGCGCGCGCCGCCACGCTGCTGGCGCACAACCGCGAGCTGTCGCACCAGCTCATCGGTGTGCAGGAGCGGGAGCGCCTGGTGCTGGCCCGTGAGCTGCACGACGAACTGGGCCAGGGCTGCAGCGCCATCCGCGTGGAAACCGCCTTGCTGCGCCGCTGCGCCCGGGCCGAAGACGTAGCCCTGCTGGCCGCCGCCGCCCGTGCGGACATGGCCGCCCAGACCCTGTACCAGCAGGTGCGCGAGCTGCTGCGCCGGCTGCGCCCGGCCGACCTCGATGCGCTGGGCCTGGAGGCGGCGCTGCAGGCGCTGTGCGGGGCCTGGTCGCGCCGCACCGGCGTGGACTGCCGGCTGACGCTGCAAGGCCTGGTGCAGCCGCTGCCCGACCTGGTCAACATCACCGTCTACCGCATCGTGCAGGAATCGCTGACCAATGTGCAGCGGCATGCGCAGGCCCGCGAAGTGACGCTGCAGCTGCGGCTGGATGCGACGGACGGCTTGCAGCTGCAGCTGCGCGACGACGGCGTGGGCATGGACCCGCAGGCCGCCACGCCCGGCCTGGGTCTGCTGGGCTGCACCGAGCGGGCGGCCATGGTGGGCGGCCAGCTGCGCGTGATCGCCGCGCCGGGCAGCGGCGTGCAGCTGCACCTGCACATACCGGCCGTGGCGCTGCAGGTGCCGGCCACCGCCTTGAAGGACGCCGCATGATCCGCGTGCTGCTGGCCGACGACCATCCGGTGGTGCGCAGCGGCTACCAGCGCCTGCTGGCGCTGGAGCCCGACCTGCGCGTGGTGGCCGAAGCCGCCGATGCCGACGCGGCCTATGCCGCCTACCTGCAGCACCAGCCCGACGTGGTGGTCACCGACCTCACCATGCCCGGCGGTGGCGGCCTGGACCTGATCCGCCGCGTGATGCGCCGCGATCAGTGGGCGCGGGTGCTGGTCTTCAGCATGCATGACAGCCCGGCCCTGGTGCGGCAGGCGCTGGCCAGTGGCGCACGCGGCTTCCTCACCAAAGCCAGCGCTCCTGAGAGCCTGGTGGACGCGGTGCGCAGCCTGGCCCGCGGCGAGCGCTACCTGGCCGCCGAGCTGCCGGCCTGGCTGCTCGACGCCCCGGCCACCGGCCAGGCCGATGCCGACAGCGGCCTGGCGGCCCTCAGCAGCCGTGAGTTCGAGATCTTCCGCCTGCTGGCCCAGGGCGCCTCGCCCACCGAATGCGCGCAGGCGCTCAAGCTCAGCCCCAAGACGGTCAGCAACCACCAGACGGTGATCAAGGACAAGCTGGGCGTGGCCACCACCGCCGCGCTGGTGCACCTGGCGCTGCGGCATGGGGTGATCGGGCACGACAGCCACGCCTGAACGCGGCGCCCTTGGGCGCTCAATCTGCAGCGCCGGGCACTTCGCTCGCACCCATCCACCAGCACAGCAGCGGGGCGGGCACCCGCATCACCTGCGCGGCGGTGTCCAGGCCCTGCATGGGGCCGAAGTCGGTCAGCGACTTGGTGACCACGTAGCCACGCTCGATCTGCCGCGACCTGCACAGCTCCACCAGGCCTTTCAGCTCGCGCGCGCCCGTGTGCTGGGCGCGGTACTTCACCTCGAACGGGATCAGCTCGCCCCCCACCTCGGCCACCAGGTCCACTTCATGGTCGCGCTTGCCGCGCCAGTAGCTGAAGCGCACGTTCTGCGCGTAGTAGCGCGCAAACAGGTGCTTGAACACCGCCGTCTCGGTGGCCACGCCCAGAGCGGCCGGGTCTTCCAGGATGGCCTTGCCCTTGAGCATCACCGCCGGCGCGATGGCCGCGTCGGCCAGGTAGATCTTGAAGCGGGCACGCAGCACGTCCTTGCCATAGCCGAAGGGCGCCAGGCGGTAGATCAGGTGCGTGGCCTGCAGCAGTTCGATGAAGCTTTGCGCCGTCGGCCGTTTGACCTCGAGATTGGCGCACAGGTCCACCATGTCCAGCAGACCGCCGTCGTGCATGCACAGGTACAGGAAGGTGTGCTCCAGGTCCAGCACGCGTCGTACGCCGAAGAGGGCGGTCATGTCG
>NZ_CAXFDV010000521.1:0-1907 GCF_964001545.1 uncultured Aquincola sp. | reverse complement strand
GGCGCGGCGCACGAGGTGCTGCCGCTCAACCGCATCGCGGCGCACCTGGTGGAACGCCTGCGCAGCACGGCGGGCATGTCGACGAACCGGGTGTGATCCCGGACGGCCAGTCTCAATAGAAGCTGCGCTCCACGCCGGGCCGCACTGCGCCGCGGCTGATCACCCACAGCTGATCGTCACTGCGCACCCGCTGGTGCGCCACCTGCGCCCGCAAGCCGGGCGGCAGGCCCATGTCGGCCAGCATGCGGTCGTCCATCAGCTCCACGCCCAGCGCCGATACCTGCAGACGCGGTGCCGGGCGGGCCTGGGCCAGCACCCAGTGTGCGGCCTGCCAGCCGGCCCGCAGCGCATGCCACCAGCGTCGCCATGGCGCCCGGCGCTCACGCAAGCCCATCGGCAACTGCAGTTCGAAGGTGGCGGGCGGGTTCATCGGCAACTCCTGTCGGCGACCACAACGCCGCCTTGGTGGTTACGATAGCTGCCCACCATACGGCCGTGAATCGATGAAATCTGGCCGGTCTGGAAAGCAACCCTTACCAACGCCGCTCGACCCGCATGGCCCGCCTTCCACTGCATGTGATGCCCACCTTCTGCGCCGTGGCGCGGCTGGGCAACCTGCGCGCGGCGGCCGATGAACTGCACCTCACCCATTCGGCCATCAGCCAGCAGATCAAGCTGCTGGAAGAGCAGATCGGCTTCGAGGTGTTCGACCGCCGCGGCCGCCGCGTGGTGCTGAATGCCGCCGGCCGCGCCTTGCTGCGCAGCGCCCAGCCCGCGCTGGCGCTGCTGGACGAAGGCCTGCAGGCAGCCGCCGCGGCGGCTGCCGGCAATGCCCAGCGGGTGCGGCTGACGGTGCTGCCTTCTTTCGCGCAGCGCTGGCTGCTGCCTCGCATGGGCCGCTGGCACCAGGCGCATCCGCAGATCGCGCTGGAGATCGACGCCTCACAGCAGCTGGTGGACGTGCAGCGCGAGGGCTTTCATGCCGGGCTGCGCCAGGGCAGCGGCCATTGGCCGCCGCTGGTGTCACAGCGGCTGGTGGACAGCCCGCTGATCGTGGTGGGCGGCCCGGCCGCTGCGCGCCGGCTGCTGGGCGAGGGTGCGCTGGCCATCGCGCGCAGCGCCTTGCTGGGCAACCCCGGCCTATGGGAGCGCTGGTTCCAGGCGGCCGGCCTGCCGCGCCAGCGCCTCAACCCGGTGGCCACCTTCAACGACGCGGGGCTGATGCTGCAGGCCGCCGAACAAGACCTGGGCCTGGCGCTGGTGCGCGAGGTGCTGGCCGCCGATGCGCTGGCCGAAGGCCGGCTGGTGCAACTGCATCCGCTGGCCATCGAGCATGACGGCAGCGACAGCTACTACCTGGTGTACCCGCCCGCGCTGGCCGACTGGCCGCCGATGCAGGCGCTGCTGCAGTGGCTGCGTGCCGAGCTGTCGCGGCCGATGGCGCGGGCCGATGCCGTCAAGGCAGGAACAGCGCCTGCAGATCGCTGAGGAAGTCGAAGCCGCGCTCGGTGGGCTGCACCCGCGCTGCGTCGGCCACCAGCAGGCCCTTGGCCTGCGCCTCGCGCAGCGGCGCGGCAATGGTGGCGGCCGGCAGCCCGGTGCGGTCGGTGAACTGCCGCAACGTGAAGCCTTCCTTCAGCCGCAAGGCGTTCAGCATGAACTCGAAGGGCAGCTGGTCGCGTGCCACTTCATGCTCGTTGCTCAGCGCCTGCCCCGCCATCGCCTTGGCCATGTAGGCCGCCGGCTCGCGCCACTTCACCTGCCGCAGGATGCGGTTGGGAAACGAGAGCTTGCCGTGCGCGCCGGCGCCGATGCCCAGGTAGTCGCCGAACTGCCAGTAGTTCAGGTTGTGCCAGCAGCGGTGGTCGCCCCGCGCGAAGGCCGAGACCTCGTAGCGCTGCAGCCCG
>NZ_CAXFDV010000520.1:0-13603 GCF_964001545.1 uncultured Aquincola sp. | reverse complement strand
GCGCCGGCTGCGGCGGCGTGTAGTGCACCCACATCGATGCATCGGCCGTGGTCGGGATGCGCAGCTGCCCCAGCCGCAGACCGATCACGCCGCCATCGTCGGGCGCGGCCTGCACGGTGTAGCGGTTGGTGCCCAGGGCCAGGCGCAGGGTTTCGGCGGCCAGTGAAGGCACCAGCCGACCCTGCAGGTCGAACAGCAGCGGCAGCCGGCGCAGCACGCCGTCTTCATCGGGGATGAAGCTCAGCGCGCCATGGCCGGGCGCGGCGGCGGTGAGCACCGCGATGCTCTGCACGCAGCCGTGGAAAGACCTCAGCTGCGCATCGGCCGCGCCACCCAAAGTGACGAAGCCGGCGGGCGACTGGCAAGCGGTGCCGTCGTCCACTCCGGCGCCCCCGCCATCGTGGCCGGTGGCCGTTGCGCCAGCGGCGCCGTCGGCCCCATCGAGCGCAAAGCCCAGCGCCACCGGGCCGGCGCGCAGGGTCTGGGCCAGCACCTCGTCGTGGTCGGGCAGGGTGGCCAGGGCCCGCGCGGCGGCAGGCGGCAGTCGGGTGGACTTGAGCAGTTCACGCGGCGAGGTGCGGTCGGCTTCGGCAAACACCACGTCCAGGCCCACCGCGGCGGCGCCGCCCTGCTGCAGGCGGCCCACCAGCTCGGCCACGCGGGTGCGAGGCCAGGGCCACTGGCCCACGCGGCGCAGGCTTTCTTCGTCGATGTCGACGATGAGCACCGGCGCCGGTTCGTACACCCGGGGCGACCAGCGCTGCGCCTGGTCGAACACCGCATGCCGCAGGCCGCGCAGCGTGCCCGGGTCGCGCCAGGCCACCGCCAGCACCAGCGCCAGCGTGGTGGCCGGCAGCAGCCACAGGCCGTGCCGGCGCAGCGCCTCAAGCCAGCGCATGGCGGTCCAGCGGGGCACGCAGCAGCTGCTGCAGCCGCTGCACGTTGGGCGTGAAGAAGCTGCCCACGGTGCCCTGGGCCAGCGTGCGTTCGACGAACTGCAGCTTGTCCGAGGGTGCCAGCGGCCGGCCCCATTCGGCGGCCAGCCGCGCATGCAGGCTCAGCGCATAGGCCGGCGTCAGGCCCACCGAAGGCAGGATGTCGGCTTCGCAGAGCAGGCAGGCCAGCCGGGCCAGCGAAGAGTCCTGCTGCAGCTGCTGCAGCTCGGGCGCGTGGGCGGGCGCAGGCGGCGCGGGCCGGCTGCCGACAGCCGCCTGGCAGGCCAGCGCATGCGGCACGCCTTCATGCGGCTCGGTGGCCAGCACCAGCGTGGCCAGGCGTTGCTGGTCTGCTGCCGGCACCTGCGCACCCGCCAGGAAGGGCTGGCACTGCACCAGCGCCCGCCGCTCGGCCACGAAGTGGCGCTGCGGCTGGCCGGGGTGGTCCAGGTCGTGCACCAGCGCGGCCAGCAGCAGCAGTTGCAGCTGCGGCACCGGCAGTCCGTGCAGCCGGCCCAGGAAGGCGGCGGCCAGCATCACCTCGCACACATGCTGGCGGTTGTGGTAGCCATGGCGGTCGGCCTGCGGCGCATGGTGGTCGATCCACTGTGCGATGCGGTTGCCGGCCCGCGTGACGGCGGCGCAGGCGGCGCCGCTGGCCGCCAGCGCAGCGGTGGTGCGCTGCCAGGTGGCGGACACCTTCAGCGGCATCGCGGCCACCACCGCCATCAGGCGCGTCAGCGCGTCGGCCGCCCGCTCGGCGCTGGCGGGGGTGGGGGGCAGGGGGGCGGCGGCCAGCACGGCCCAGGGGTCAGCGGCCGGCATCGCGGGGCTCTTGCGGCGTGGCATCGACCATGAAGGCGCTGCCATCGGCCACGTCGATCTGATCGGGGTTCAGGTGCTTGCGCGCGAATTCGAGGAACACGCCCGAGCTGAGGAAGAGGTTGAACACATGCGGATCGACATGGTCGCCGGCCATGCCGCGCATCACGGTCAGGGCCTCCGACAGCGTCTTGGCCTTCTTGTACGGCCGGTCGGAAGCGGTGAGTGCCTCGAACACGTCGGCCACCGCCATGATGCGTGAGGGCACCGACAGCTCGTGTGCCTGCAAGGCACGCGGGTAGCCCTTGCCGTCCATGCGCTCATGGTGGGTGCCGGCGTATTCGGGCACGCGCCGCAGCTCCTTCGGAAAGGGCATGCGCTCCAGCATCATGATGGTGTGCACCATGTGCTCGTTGATCTTGTAGCGTTCTTCAGCGGTCAGGGTGCCGCGGCGCACGCCCAGGTTGTGCAGCTCGCCCAGGTTGTACAGGTGCTGCGGCACGGCCATGTGAAAGCCGAAGGCCGGGTCCAGCGCCTGCTCGGGCGGCCGCTGGATCACGTCGTGGGCCTTGTCGGCCAGCAGCGGTTCCACCGCGGGCAGCGGGGCGGGGGGCTGGTTGCGGCGGCGGTCCAGCTCGGCCGCCGACAGGCCCAGCCGGTCGTCGAAGTGGCGCACCCAGGTCACCTGGGCCAGCGCCTGCAGGCGGGCCAGGTCTTCGTCGCGCATGGCCTCGCTGCCCAGGTTGCACTGGGCGATGAAGGCGAAGTTGTCCTGCAGCGCCTGGCGGCGTGCGGCAAAGCCTTGCTGCAGCTCGGGCGTCAGCGCCCCGGCGGCGCTGGCGCGCAGCTCTTCGATCTCCAGGTCGCGCCACAGCACCTCGAAGCGCATGCGCACCTCGTGGATGCGGTTGTGGATGGTCTCGAGCTTGGTGGCCTTGTCGATCACGTACTCGGGCGTGGTCACCTTGCCGCAATCGTGCAGCCAGGCGCCGATGCGGAACTCCTGCCACTCGGCTTCGCTGGCAAAGCGGAAGTCGGCCAGCGGGCCCTGCTGCGTGTCGCAGGCGGCCTGGGCCAGCATCATGGCCAGCTCGGGCACACGTTCGCAGTGGCGGCCGGTGTAGGAGCTCTTGGCGTCGATCGCGGTGGCCAGCAGGCGGATGAGGCTTTCCATCAGCTGCTTCTGCGATTCCACCAGCGCGATGTTGTCCAGCGCCACCGCGGCCTGCGCGGCCAGCGCTTCCACCAGCTGCACCATGCGCGCGTCGAAGGGCACCACCTCGCCGCTGTGGCGGTCCAGCGCATTGAAGAACTGCAGCACGCCCACCGCCTGGCCGCCGCGCGGCGAGATGGGCACCGCCAGCATCGACACCGTGCGGTAGCCGCTCTGGGCGTCGAAGGCGCGGGTGCCGGTGAGGTCGAAGCGTGTCTCGGCATACACGTCGTCGATCACCACCGAGCGGTTGTGCACGGCGGTGTACACCGACACGTAGTTCTGGTTGGGCTGGCCGGTGGCCGCGTCGCGCAGCGGGATCTCCAGGCTGGGCAGGGCGTCGTCGCGGGTGCGCATCTCAAAGCGCAGGGTGTCGCGCTCGGTCACCATGTACATGGTGCCGCCATCGCAATGCAGCAGCTTCTGGCCCGAGGCCAGCAGGTGGCGCAGCAGCCTGGCGCGGTCGCGTTCCATCGCCAGCCGCAGGCCGGTGTCGATCAGCGTGTCCAGGTGCTCGATGGTGGGCCGCGGCGGTGCGGCCGGGGCCACGCCTTGCAGCCGGTTCATCAGCGTGCAGTGCATCAGGATGCTGGTCAGCCCGGCCAGGTGCACCGGCTCGCTCAGCCAGTGGGTGGCACCGGCCACCATCGCGGGGCCGCGCATCGCGTCCAGCCCGGGCGCGGCGATCACCACCACCGGCAGCTGGGCGCAGGCCGGGTGGCGGCGCAGCTGGCGGATCAGCGCCAGCATCTCGGCCGGTGCGTCGGCGGCATGGATCAGCAAGGCGTCGGCCGGCGTCAGGGCCACCACGTCGCTGGCTTCGGCCATGTCCACCCGCCGCACCATGAAGCGGGCCTGGCGCAGGTTGCCCAGCAGGGCCTCGGTGCGGGCCGCCGGCCCCGGCCCGGCATTGCCGGTGGCCAGCAGCAGCCGGCCGCGGATGGCGCCCGCTTCGGTGGCGGGCGCGGCACCGGGCGGTGCCTGCAGGCGGTGCAGGTCGGACAGGTCCATGGCTCAGCCCATCAAGGCTTGAAGACGATCACGCCGGTGACGTTGCCCAGCCGGCTGTCGAAGCCGTAGGTCACGCCCAGCCGGCTGTTGCCGGTGCCGCCCAGCAGCCCGCGCACCGAGACGCCATCGCCCAGCGTGCCCTTGCAGCCGCCGTTGCAGCCGTTGCCGGTGCTGGTGATGAGCGAAACGCCCTCGAAGCCGAAGCTGCCCAGCTGCGTGGCGATGCCGCTGAGCGAGAAGGTCTGGCCCGACACCGGCACGTTGAGCTGGTAGGTGGCCGTGCCCCCGAAAAGGCGCGTGAGCGCCAGGTTCACCCGGCCGGTGGCCGAGTTGATGACCCCGACGGCCACCAGCTTGCCGTCGGACGTGACCGTGGGCGCGGTCGATGCGAAGGAGCCATAGCTGCCGAAGGCGGGCAGCGAGGGCTGGCCGACGAAGGCCACGTAGTGCAGCGTGGCGATCTTGCCTTTGCCCTTGCCTTTGTCCTTGCCCTTGTCGTCGTCGTTGCCGTCGTTGACCTTGGACTCGCCGCCGGTCCAGCGGCCCCAGGCCACCTTGCCGTCGGCGCCGGGGTCCACCGGCACGCCCTTGTCCAGGATCTTCTTGCCCTTGGCACCGGCTTCGTCCAGGTCCGTCAGGCCGGTGTTGGGCGCGAAGGTCCGCTCGCCCGTCGTCAGGCCCGAGCCAGGATCGCCCTTGTCGTTGGTCCACACCAGGGCCACGGTGCCCACGCCATTGGGCAGCGGCACGCGGGCGCCCGGGGGTTGCGGTGCGGGTGCCGGTGACGGTGCGGTCCCGGGGCCGCCGGGCTTGGGGCCTTCGGGCGTGTCGGGCGCTGGTGCCGGTGCCGGTGCCGGTGCCGGAGAGGGCGCTGGCGTCGGCGCGGGTGCGGGGGCCGGCGCGTTGCCGGGCGCTGGCGCTGGCGCCGGGGACGGTGCCGGAGTGGTCACGTCGGGCTGGGCCGGGCTGGGTGCCGGGGCGGGCACCGGGCTGGGGGCAGGCGCGGCGCCGGGCGAAGGCGCTGGCGTCGGCGTCGGCGAAGGTGCCGGCGTTGGCGCGGGCGCAGGCGCCGGCGAAGCATCCGGCGCTGGTGCGGGTGCCGGTGCCGGTGCGGGCGGCGCCGGCGGCAGCGGCGCCGGCGTGATGGTGATCGGCGCATTGCCGCGCGGCGGGGCCGGCGTGGCACCGGTGCCCATGCCGGGCAGCACGTCTTCGCCGGTGGCGGGCGCGGGCGCCGGGCTGGGCAGCACCGGGTCGGGCGACGACAGCACGGCGGCCACGTAGCGGGCCACGCGTTCGCCTTCGGTGGTGGTCACCGGCGTGCTGGGCACGGCGGCGGCCAGCGGCGCAGCGGCGGCCGTGTTGGTGGTGGTGCTGGTGCTCGTGGTGGTGGCCGCAGCCGATTCCTGGGCCGGCGCCGATTCGGCCGCGGCCGACGTGCTGGTAGTCTCGGCCGGGGTCACCACCACGGCCAGCTTGGTGCTCACGGCCGGGCGTACCGACTTGTTGGGCGTCACCGCGCCGAAGCCCTTGGGCACGTCGACGCAGCCGCCGTCGTTGCACACGGCCACGCGGCCGCCGAACACGCTCACGCGCAGGCCCTGGTCCAGCGCAGCGGCGTATTCGGTGCCGCGGATGCCGATGGTGCCGGCCGGCGTGTCCAGCTTGTAGCGATCCTGGCGGGCCTTGCCGATGCTGCCGCTGATGGTGCGCAGCCCGCCCTTGACCAGGCTCATGAAGCCCTTCTCGTCGTCACCCGCCGCGCTGGCCAAGTGGTACTCGTCCAGGCGCAGCACCGTCTCTTCGTTCAGCGACATCATGGCGCCGTCCACCATCCGCAGCTGCAGCTTGCCGCGCCCGGTTTCCACGGTGTCGCCCGAGTCGACCACGGCGCCCTTGGTGGGCGCGCGCACCACGCCCTGGGCCGAGCGGATGTGTACGTCGCCGGAGGCGAACAGCACCGTGGCGGCCGGCTCCGCATGGGCCAGGTGGGACAGCATCAGCAGCACGCCCATGGCCACGGCCGAAGGGGCGGTGCGCCGGTGCAGCGGCTGGTTCAAGGTAGGCATGGACATCAAAACTCCCGGCGGACGGCGACCTGGACGACGGTCTTCTGGTAGTCGTACAGCACGACGTTGGAGCGGGCGATGGTTCGCCGCAGCTGGGGCAGCACCTGCCATTGGGGGCCGACGTTCCAGCGCAGGCCGGCCAGCCAGTCGCTCTGGTGGTCGTGGCGCTGGGCATCGAACAGCGGTTCGGTGCCGCCGTAGTGGCGGCGCTCGACCTGCCATTCGGCAAAGGCGGTGACCGCGCCCAGCACCTGCTCGGCGCCCAGGCGTGCGCCGTAGCCCTGGTGGCCGAAGTGGCTGTTCATCGCATCGCGCGGCCGCTCACGCACGCGGTAGGCGCTGCCATAGGCCAGGCGGCGGCCGTCGTCGAACACGCGGGCCAGCGCCAGGCCGATCACGCCGCGGTCGGTGTTGCGCTCGGCCTGGCCGGCATACGACTGGCGCGACAGCTGCACGAAGACATTGCCCTGCGTCTCGCGGTTGAGCTGCTGCTGCCACTGCGCCGCCAGGCCGTTGGCCGTGCGGTAGCGGCCGCCGTCCAGCCAGGCGCCGGAGCTCTGCCAGGCCAGCGTCTGCGAGCTGTCGTCGGCCAGGTGGGTGGTGCCCAGGCTGGCATCGGCCACCGTGGTCTGCATGTCGTGCACCCGTCGCGGCGAGGTGCCGCGCAGGTTGGCGCCGGCCACCAGGTCCCAGCTGGCGGACAGCGGCAGCTGCGCGCTGGCGCCCACGGCGGCGCCGGCCACCACGTCGCGGCGTTGCCGCGCTTCGGGCGCCATGGTGAACAGCAGGCCACCGAAGGCGGGCAGCGCGAACTGCCCGGCATTGGTGGCACTGTTGACGTTGGTGTCGCGGGCCAGCGATGCCTCGGCATAAGCGCTGAACTTGCGCTGCCGGTCGCTGGTGGGCGCCGCGTCCAGCGCACCCAGCACCCGGTCGATGGCCTGCGCGGCTTCGGGCGGCAGCTCGCCGCGCCGCACCCGCATCAGCTCTTCGCGGCCGCGCTCCACGTCGCCGGCGGCCAGGTAGGCGCGGCCCAGTTCGGCACGCGCCTGCGCATGCCCGGGCTGCACTTCCAGCACGCGCTCGAACGCGAAGATGGCGCGCGACAGATGGCCCGCGTCCAGCGCCGCCACGCCCAGGGCGTAGTCGAACTCGGGGTTGCCGGCGCGCTCAGCCTCTTGCGCCAGCAAGGCCGCCAGCGCGGGCGGTGTCGAGGCCGGTGCCGGCGGCGCCGCCGAAGCGGCCTGCGCCGCCGACGACAGCCCGGCGCCCAGCCAGGCCGCCAGGGCCAGGCCCAGGGCCACGCTGCGTGATGGGCGCGGCCAACAGGCGGCGACCGTGCGCCTCGTCGTCCTCTCGTTCCTGTGGATGTGTCGATCCCAAACTGCCGGGTACTGCTCTGTCATCTGGATGGAGGAACTGCTTGTGCGGAAGCCCGCTGTGGGTTCCTTATCGGCAGCTGACAGACCAGCTTGAAGTGCGCGCTAACCCCGGCGCTGGGCGAGGCTGGAGGCGGCTCTTGTTACAAGCGTTGTTGCCGGCCCTGCGGGCAGGCCGGCCAAGCCGAGGTGGGCACGACGACTTGAATGTGCGCATCTGGATGCCTATCGTCACCCGATGCCCCGTCGGCCGGCAGGGCATGGCAGACAGCAGCGCAGCCAAAGACTCAGTGAAGGAGGGGCGGCCATGGCCACACAGGCGTTGGCGGCCTTGCCGGCGGCGATCGCAGCGTCGACGGTCAAGGTCACGGCTTACGTACCCGTCATCAAGCCGTTCGTGGACGATGTGGGCGCGCTCGTGTCGCTCGGCACCTGGTTGCTCATCATCATCGGCCTGGCCTTCGCGGCGAAGTTCATCCACAAGGAGTGGATACGCGACCCGCTCATCATCGAACCGTTCGATACGCCGAAGGAGTTGCAGGACCTCGGTCTCACGGGCAGCGTCATTTCGCAACAGCTCTACGACGCGCTCGTCGAACTGCAGCGATCGGCGCGTCCGGACGACGGCCACAGCGACATCTCGTTCATCGAACTGCCCAGGCTGCAGGTGGATCTGCAACTGCCGGGCATCTCATGGTCGGTGCGCAGTGCCATCCGCTACTTCAGGCACTTGTTCGGGCGACAGGAGCGCCGCCTGCTGGGCGAGGTTTGCAAGAGCGGCAGAAGCTACAGCTTGCGCATACGAAGTTCCAGCGCGCAGTTCGTGGACGTGCCGGTGCGGTTCCATGGCGTGTCCGATCTGGGGGCGGCGATGCGTGCGGCCGCTGAAGCTGCGCTGCCACTGACCAGCACCCTGGAAGCTGCGGCCCTGTTCCTTTCGCTGGAGAGTCCTCGACAAGGGTATGACCGAACCCGGGCGGCACTGCGCGCGCATCTCGCCACCGCACCCATCGGCACGCATCAGGACGCCTATGTGTTGTGGGCCTCCCTGCTGCGCAACCTTGGCGATGAGGCGGGCATGCAGGCCAAGCTGGACCTTGCCCGCCTGGCCTCCATCTCGACGCGCACAGGCCGCGAGACTGCCCGGCTGGGCGTCCGCTTTCACAACTTCACCGGCAGCCTGCACCGCGAACGCCGAGAGTTCATGCAGGCCGAAAAGAGCTTCACGCTGGCGCTCAACGCCGACCCCAGGAACATCGCGGCGATGTCCAACATGGGCCTGCTGCACCTCGACCAGGGCAACTTCGAGACCGCAAGGCGCTGGTTCCGGCAGGTCATCGGCCGCAACGCCCGGTCCAGCCGGGGCTATCGCGGACTGGGACTCATTGCAGACCGTGAAGCCGACCTGCGTGCGGCCCTGCGTTACCTCGGCCGGGCTGTCGATCTGGCACCCAGGGCGCGCTGGGCCCGTGTCAACGAAGCCGACACGTACTTTCGCATGGGGCAGCTCGACGTGGCCGAAAGGGCGCTGGATGCCTTGCAGGCCCTGGACCCCGGCTTTGCGCCGGCATACCGCTATCGCAGCCGCATCTGCCGGGAACGGGGCGAGGTGGTGCAGGCCATGAAATGGGCCATCGAGGCCTGTGAAGCGGACCCGGCTGACCCGTGGGGGTGGATCGAACGCTGCCAGGCCGCCCTTGCCATGGCTGATCCGGCCGCAGCCGTCGCATCGGCCCGGGAGGTCATTCGGCTTCGCCCCCAGTTCGTCGAAGGCTATCGCTGGCAGGCGCAGGCGCTCAGTTTCACAGGTGATCGGGCCGCGGCAATCGCTTTGCTGGATCAGGCGCTTGAAAGGGCGGACGACGTATGGACCCGGCTTGACAAGGCGGCTTTGCTGCGCAAGGCGGGTCAGCGTGCGCAGGCTCTTGAGCTTCTCCATGAAGCCTGTGCCCGGTGGCCACGTTCGCCGGATGTCAGGCGCCGCATCGCCACCTTGCACCGAGATGCTGGAGATCTGGCAAGCGCGGAGTCCGTGTTGTGGCAGGCCGTCGGTTGTGCCCAGGGCGACGTCTACAGCTGGGTTGAGCTGGGCGAGGTGCAGCGGCTGCAGGGCCGCATGGACGCGGCGCTGGCGTGCGTGGAAAGGGCCAGGCAAACCTGGTCGCATCCCGCCAGGGCGCTGCGCCTTCAGGCCCAGATCCAGTTGGACCGATACCAGGCTGATGAGGCGGAGAAGTCGCTGCGCGAGGCGATGGGCGCCCAGACGAGCGATGTGTGGGCCCTGTTGGATCTTGTGGAACTGATGCGCAGCCAGGAGCGTTACGCCGAAGCGGCGTCGCTGTGCGGCCAGGCCCTTCAACGGCGCTGTCGCGTGGGTGCGGTGCTGCGCCGGTGGGCTTGGGTGCTGCTCGACATGGGCGATGTGTCGGGGGCGCGACGCAAGATGTTCGAGGCGTTGCAGGCCGCCCAATACGACATCGACGTCTGGACCGACGGTGTCCAGTTCCTGTTGAAGGTCAAGGACGCATCCGAGGCGTTGCGTGTGGCTGAAACCTTGGCGGATCGCTGGCCTGCCGAGGCTCGCGGGGCGGTCGCGCTCGGCCGGTCTCGCGCCGAGCTTGGCGATGTGCAGGCCGCGCAGGCCGGCTTCCAGCAAGCCATGCGCCTGGAGCCGGGCGCCGGCTGGATCGCTGGCGCCTGGATCTCGGCGCTGTGGCGCCGCGACCCTGGTGTGATCGAGCTGGCCGAGCAAAGGGTGGGCAAGTCCCCGGACTCGGTGGACGAGCACCTGCAACTTGCCCACCTCTATCGGGGACTGGGCCGGTTCCAGGCAGCGCTTGACGTGCTCGATCGGGCCGTTGCGCTCTCCAAGCCCTGGGACGATCGCGCACTGTTGCTCGAGTCGCAGACCTACCTGGATGCGCGTAACGCCGTCAAAGCCATCGAGCGGGCCCATGCGGCCCTGGAAAGGCGACAGCGCCCGGCGCAGGCCTTGCGGCTCGTTGCGCGAGGCTTACGGGCCAAAGACGCTGTCGACGAGGCGCTTGACCGCTGGCGTGAGGCCGCGCAGTGGGATGCGTCCAACGTCGACGACCTGCTCGAGATCGCCAGCACCGAGCATTCGCGGGGCCGCCAAACCGAAGCGCGCGCTGCCTACGCCGACGCACTGGCGCGCCGACCGCAGGCGGTGCGCGCAAGGCGGCAGCTGCTGCGCTTCCTGGTCGATGTGCAGGACATGCCCGCGGCGCGCAAGGTGCTCGATGAACTGCTCGAGCTGCTGCCAGCAGAGGTCGAGGACCTGTTGAGCTGGTCGGAACAAATTCTTCTCCAGCCCGACCCGAACGCGATGGCCGAGGCATTGCACACCGCGGCCACGGCCTCGCACCGGCAGCCGGATCTGGCCCGCGCGTGGGCCCGCTGGGCCGAACTGCTGCTGATGGCCGGCGACCCAGTGCTGGCGCTGGAGAAGGCCAGGCAGGCCAGGCGCCTGCTGCCGACAAACGATCCCAGGCTGTCGCTTCGCGTGGCCCTGCTGCTGGCGCAGGCGTCCGACGTCGAGCCTGCCGTGGCCTTGGCGCAGCAGGTGACACCGCAGATAGCCGGCGATGTATGGCTGTTCAGCGATGCCGCCAGGGTCTTCGAGGTGGCCGCCAGGTGGGATCTGGCCGTTGAGTCCCTCAATGCGGCCTTGGAGATCAGGCCCGACGACGAGGGGTTCCAGGTCAGGCGTGACAAGGCGATGCGCGCTGGCAGTGAAACCGCGGACACGACCGCACCGCTGGCTCAATGAAAGCACGGCCCAGCCCCTTCACGCCCGTGTCATCCCCCGCGCCTAGCCTGCGGGGTCTTGCAGTTCCTCTCCACCACCACATGACGACACGACGCAGCTTCCTGCGCGGCGGCGCGCAGGCGGGCCTGGCGGCCGCAGCCATGGGCGCCTTTCCGCCCTCCATCCAACGGGCGCTGGCCATCCCGGCCAACAACGCCACGGGCACCATCCGGGACGTGGAGCACGTCGTCATCCTGATGCAGGAGAACCGGGCCTTCGACCACTACTTCGGCACCCTGGCCGGCGTGCGTGGCTTCGGCGACCGCTTTCCGATTCCGCTACCCGATGGCCGCAACGTGTGGCAGCAGCGCAATGCCGCGGGCCAGGTGATCCTGCCCTTCCACCTCGACGGTTCGGTGGGCAATGCGCAGCGCGCCAACGGCACGCCGCACGACTGGAACGACAGCCAGCAGGCCTGGGACCACGGCCGCATGGACCAGTGGCCGCGCTACAAGAACCAGATCTCGATGGGCTACTTCGAGCAGGCCGAGATCCCGTTCCAGTTCGCACTGGCCAATGCCTTCACGGTCTGCGATGCGTACCACTGCGCGATGCACACCGGCACCGACGCCAACCGCTCGTTCTTCCTCACCGGCACCAACGGCGCCGTGCCCACCGGCACCGCCTTCGTCAGCAACGAGTGGGACGCCATCGACGGCCTGCCAGGCGGTGTGGACACCGGCTACACCTGGATCACCTATGCCGAGCGGCTGGAGCAGGCCGGCGTGAGCTGGATCAGCTACCAGAACATGCCCGACGAATGGGGCGACAACATGCTGGGGGCGTTCCGGCAGTTCAAGCGGGCCAACATCGCCTCGGGCTACCCGGTGTCCAGCGGCGGATCGCCGGGCCGGCCCTACACCAACACCGGCCAGGCCGTGCCCTACCACGCCTACGACCCGGCCACCGACAACGCCAACAACCCGCTGTACAAGGGCGTGGCCAACACGCTGCCCGGCACCAGCCCCGAGAACTACCTCGACACCTTCCGCCGCGACATCCGCGAAGGCCGGCTGCCCGCCGTCTCGTGGGTCAATGCACCGTCGATCTACTGCGAGCATCCCGGCCCTTCCAGCCCGGTGCAGGGCGCCTGGTTCCTGCAGGAGGTGCTGGACGCGCTGACCGCCGTACCCGAGGTGTGGAGCAAGACCGTGCTCATCGTCAACTTCGACGAGAACGACGGCTACTTCGACCACGTGCCTTCGCCCTCCGCCCCTTCGCCCGACGGCAAGGGCGGCTTTGCCGGCAAGACCACGCTGGGTGCTGCCGAGATGGCGCCCGAGTACTTCACCCATCCCAAGCCGGCGGGCAGCCGCAGCCAGCCGGCGCCCGACGGTCGGGTGTACGGTCCGGGCCCGCGGGTGCCCCTCTTCGTCATCTCGCCCTGGAGCCGGGGCGGCTGGGTCAACTCGCAGGTGTTCGACCACACCTCGGTGCTGCGCTTCCTGGAAGCGCGCTTCGGGGTGATGGAGCCCAACATCAGCCCCTTCCGCCGCGCGGTGTGCGGCGACCTGACCAGCGCCTTCAACTTCGCCACGCCCAACACCGAGGTGCTGCCGGTGATGGACGGCCGCCGCAGCAAGGCCGATGCCGATGCGCTGCGCCGCCAGCAGGAGCGGCTGGCGCAGATCCGCCCGCCCGCCCAGCAGCAGTTGCCTGTACAAGCGGTGGGCACCAGGCCTTCGCGTGCGCTGCCCTATGAGCTGGCCACCACCTGCCAGGTGCTGCCCGGCGCCGGCAGCATCGCCAACACCCGGGTGCAGCTGAGCTTCATCAACACCGGCCGCCAGGCGGCGGTGTTCCATGTGTACGACCGGCTGAACCTGGCCGCGCTGCCGCGCCGTTACATGGTGGAAGCAGGCAAGCGGCTGGAAGACACCTGGGTGCCGGCCGGCGGTGGCCTGTACGACCTGTGGGTGCTGGGCCCCAACGGCTACCACCGGCACTTCGGCGGCAGCGCCTACCGCGCGGTGTCGGCCGCACAGCCGCGGCCCGAGGTGCAGGCGCGCTGCGATGCCGCCACCGGCGAGCTGGTGCTGCTGCTGTCCAACGCCGGCTCGGGCCCTTGCACGCTCACGCTCAAGTCCAACGCGTACGCGGCCTACAGCAGCAGCCACACGCTGCCCGCCCGCAGCGAAACCACGCTGCGCCTGCCGATGGCCGCCAACGGCCACTGGTACGACCTGAGCGCCCGGGTCACCGGCCAGCCCGAGTACCTGCGCCGCCTGGCCGGCCGCGTGGAAACGGGCCGCCACACCGTCAGCGACCCGGCGCTGGGCCTGCCGCTGGCCTGATCGGCCGCTGCCCGTGGGTCGTCAGCGCGCCGGCCGCAGCACCAGGCGGTC